>CALNBW010000065.1 GCA_937874815.1 uncultured Bacillota bacterium
GTCGCTAAATTCAACATGGGAGTTCCCGGAGTAGCCCTGGCCACAGTAATTGCGCAGGGCATATCGGCGGCATTATGCGCTTGGAAATTAGTAGGCATGAAGACCGATTTTGACCTGAACTGGCAGATGCTGAAGCTAAACAAAGAATATGCTTATCAGCTTATCAAACTGGGCTTGCCCTCCGGCTTAACGCAGGCAATTTTCTCGCTGTCTATGATAGTGGTGCAATCATTAACCAATAGCTTTGGGGAAATGTTTATTGCCTGCAACGTAATAGTGATGCGGGTGGACGGGTTTGCCATGATGCCCAACTTCTCCTTTGGCGCGGCCATGACCACCTACACGGGGCAGAATATTGGTGCTAAGCGAATGGATAGGGTGGAGAAGGGAACAAAAGACGGCACCACAATGGCTGTTGGTGTAGCTACGACCTTGACGGTCCTAATATTGCTTTTTGGCAAGACGTTAATAGGGTTTTTTACCGATACCACGGCCCTAATTGATTACAGCATGAACATGATGCGAATCTTGGCAGTGGGCTACATCGCCATGGCCATAACCCAGTGCCTTTCCGGGGTTATGCGCGGTGCTGGCGACACAACGACGCCGATGTGGATTTCGCTTATTAACACCGTCGGGCTGCGTGTTCCCCTAGCCTATGGCTTAGCCTATGTGACCCGCAGCGACGCTTACCCCAACGGTAGGCCAGAATCCCTGTTTGTATCCTTGCTAGCTACATGGGTGCTTGGGGCGATGATTACTACCTTCTTTTATAAGCGGGGTAAGTGGCGTAAAAAAGCACTCGTTAAGCAAGCTGAGCCAATGCTAGCCGACTAGTGCGTCAGGGGGACGGGGGAGACCACTGAAGAAGCCCTCGCAAGCCCTTGGAAGGTCGTTGTTCCTGTTGATGCTCTCGCAACACCTAAAGGTGTTGCTGCCGCGAATTAGTGAAGCGTATTGCTTGCGCAATACACTAGTAAAGCGCATTGGGGCCTCAAATGAAGAGTGCTTTTTGAGGAAAGGGGACACACCTCTGCGGAGGAATGTCCCCAACGAATGACGGTTAAAGGCGGCCAACTGTTTGAGCCTAGGCGAGTTTTGGCCGCCTCAGTCGATGGCTAAGCACTTACCTGCAGTATCAGGCCACACGCGCGCGAGCAGGACCACGGCCTTTATCAGCAGTCTCGGGCGGGGGTTGTTGACACAAAACAAAACCAGGTACCGCTTGGCCCTGGTTAATGTAGTATGTATGCCCATGGCGCGTGGAAGTATTTTACTGGTCCAAGTGTACGTCCCCGCGGCCCACGTAAAACACTTTCCCAAACTCATCGATGTGCTGCTTAAGCTCTACGTGGTTTAGGGACTCATAGTGGACAATATCGAAGTAATAGGGGATGGGTAGTTCCTCATTCAGTTCCACGCTGAGCCAGTTCAGCAGTTCCCTGGTAATAGTTTTGCCATAGATGTCGACATCCGACCCGGCCTTGTAGTTCCCCATAGCACGGCTGCCAAAGATGGCTGCCTTTTCAATTTCCTCCTTCTGACAAAGGGCACCTATAATATACTCCATGGTTTTCTGCGGTATGCCAAAAGTCATTTTCGCTCACCTAGGTAGTCATATACCTGTGATATGGCGGCGAAATACTCTTCTTTTATTTTGTTAACCGCATAATTAAAGCGCTCCTCATCATAGGTGTGGGCCAGCAGGTTACTTTTTTCTAGCATGTCCATCCATACTTCGCCGTCCGCAATAAGCCCATAGTGGAAAGCTGCCTTAATCACGTCTCTCGGAAATGTAGCAATCACGTTCTGGGATTCTAGATAGTCCTTTAGAGACTTCCAAGCTAGTTCGAAAGTGTATTCAAACCGCTGAATTAAGCCTTCCTTTTCTAGAATAGTAAGCCTGTCGTAATCAAGAATTGCTGATTGCAGGCGTTGGTAAGCCTTGTCTAGGTTTTCAAACCGTTGCCGCCACCTGATTTCCTTATCCACGAATCCACCCCCAAATTACAATCATTTCCTAATGCCAGTATAGCAATCTACTAGCGGAATATCAACGGGCCAGCCACAGGGATGGTCACTTCGGCGGGTTAACATAATGCTGTCTAGTAAAAGCAGTGTTTGAGCAGACGTTTCGCACCACTGCTGGCGTGGCGTTGGTCAGCTAGTGGGCTCAGCTTAGGATAGCCAAATACTCGTCCAGTTGCTCTTCCACGTATTCGGCTATCATCTCGGTCATAGGCAGTGAGGTGCCATTTTCAAAATAGGCACCAAAACAATCATAATAGCGCTGGCGATCGGCGAACTTCACATTTATTGGGGGATAACCGTTTTGCATAAGGGTAAGATTAAGGACTAGTCTGCCAGTGCGCCCGTTTCCATCGATAAATGGATGAATACCCTCAAACTTGAGATGAAATAAGGCAGCACTCACAATAGGGTGCTGTTTTGCATTGCTAAATTCCTGAACCAGCTGTTCCATCTGAATGGGCACTAAATACGGCTGCGGAGGCTCATGAACTGCACCCATAATTCGCACAGGGATGCGTCGGTAAACCCCTTTGTCCTCGGGTCTGTCAATAAGCACTAAGGAATGAATCTCTTTAATTATTCCTTCGGAAATGGGCTCGTTGTTGGTAACCAACTCTTGGATGTAAAAAAAAGCATCCCTATGCCCAACAGCCTCGAGGTGATCCTTCAACGGTTTCTTGTCGATAGTGATTCCTTCTAGTGCCAATGCGGTCTCCTTCAAGGTCAGCGTGTTCCCCTCAATGGCGTTGGAGCTATAGGTGAATTCGACCGTGAATTCGTCCTGCAACCGCTTTAGTTCGCCCGCAGTTAGTGGACGGTAGCTATCTAACCGTGCACGTTTCTCAGCAATCCTAGCGAACGATGGTTCTAGCTTTGCAGGGATATTCATTCCCCGTAAGGCCCGGCCATCTAGGGGCTTGACCGCGTCGCTAGGGATGAGATAAGCACGCCCCTCACGAATAACGCCAGGAATGCGGCCTGCTGCGCATAGGGCACGCACACGGCGGTCCGAAATACCCCAGCGTTCTGCTATCTGGTTGACGCTGATATAGTCCACACTAACGCCTCCAATTGCCGGCAACGCCAAAGGCATTGCCAATAGGTACAGCAAGTATAGCAGATTAGCGGAATAATATCAAGATGGATTATGCTGAAACCCATGCCATTGTTCCGGTGTAAGGCAGAATGAAACCAGGTACCGCTCGGCCCTGGTTAATGTAGCGTGGGTGCTCATGTCACATGGTAGTATTTTACTGGTCCAAGTGTACGTCCCCGCGGCCCAGTGTGCGGTCTGTGCCGAAGTAGTTGGCGCCCCACACACCGACTAGGATGGCCACCGCCCCGACCGCATGGAACCAGTAGAAGGGTTCGTTACGGAACACAACGCCAGCGCCAATGGAAACAACAGTGGTCAGGTTGCTGAACACCGCCGATTGGGAGGCGGGCAAGTGGGATAGGGAGTAATTGACCAATAAAAACGCCAGCACCGATGATCCAATACCAAGATAGAGTAGAGCACCAATCACCTGGGGGTCGGCCAAGGGGGTGAAGAAGGTGGCCAAACTGCCAGCGCGCCAGTGTACCAGCACCGCTAGCAAATTGAAAACGATAGCGCCTACCCACATCATGACGCAAGTAACTTCCACCGGTGTAAACTGTGCCGATGCACGCCGCGAACCAATGTTAAAGAAAGCGGCCGCGATCACCGCCCCCATGATAAGCGCCAAACCTAGCCAGTTGGCGGCATCCGCTGTTGCGCTCTGCTGCCAGGCAATGAACATCACCCCAGCCACCGAGAGCACGATGAAGGTAGACTGTTGCCAGCTTGGTCGCTCTCCTAAGAATATAGCGCTCAGGATAATTACGAGAATGGGAATGAGGGCGATCAGCATCCCCGCCTGCGACGAGGTGGTGAGGCTAACGCCAAAGGTTTCGAACAAGAAACAAGCGATAGGTTGTAATAGGGCTACCCAGAGCAAGGGACGCCAGTCTTTGCCTTTGCTGCGCCCTGGGATGAGGGCCAAGTCTACTTTGAGCAGGCGCGTGGCGATCAGCAGCGAGATGACAAGGCTAGCTAGTAGGAAGCGGAAGCCGATGAGCCGCCAGGCATCCAACTTGTCCAGAGCGCCCTTAGTGAACATGAATGAGAAGCCGAAGATAGCCGACGAGCCAATACCGGCCAAATAGGGCTTAATGCGGCTCGATGCTTGCGGTTTGCTGTTTGCTGACATCCTGGCCTCCCCCTCCCTTATACCAGACTTAGGATTATAGGTATGGTAATAAAGCAGCCTAGGGTAGTGACCAGCACCCCGAGGGCCGTTTTTTGTCCATCCCAGCCAAAACGGTCAGTAAGTACAATTGAGCGTACAAAGGTGGGCATACTGGCCAGGATAACAATCAGGATCTGCATCTCGCTGGGTATGGGCAGGATGGAAACAAGCCCCAAAGCTATCAGGGGCGAAATCACCAGCTTACCGACAAACAAAGCCGCAGCTTGCTTAGCTCCGCTGCCAGCGCCTAGCTTGATTTCGGCTAAAGCCGCCCCTGTTAGTAACAGCGCCAAGGGCGAAGTGATGCTAGCCATGTTGTTTAGGGAAATATCTAAAGCGGGCGGTAACCAAAGATTCGCCATGCCAGCGGCTGCCCCTACTAGCATGGCTATAAGTGTCGGGTTAATCACTTGTTTCAGGCTAGCCCAGGTAACACTTTTTTCTCCGCTAAGCAAGAATTGCCCAACCGACCACAGAATAAGGTCAGAGCCAAGCGAGTAGAGTAGTACAACAGCTACCCCTTGGGCACCAAACAAAGCCTGGGCAATGGGCAAGGCTAAGTAGATGTTGTTGCCAAACATGCTGAGAAAGGCAAATAGGTGTCTTTCTCGCGGATCAGTTCGCCATATAGCCGCGGACAAGAAAGCAACCAATCCATTAGCTAAGGCCAAGCCGATTCCAAATAGTAGAGGATAATAGGAAGTCTGCAGCAGTTCTAAGGTAATGCTACCGCGCATGGAATTGAAAACAAGAATAGGTAGGGCAAAATAATATAGCAAGGTGTTTAGCCCTTGGCGTAGCGCCGGCGTAATCAACTTCGCCCGTGCCAGCACAACGCCGGTGAGTATGGTTAATAGCAGTGCAAGTAAGTTAGTATAGAGTGTGTCGAGCATCTTTCGCCTCCGGTAATAAGTGCTGCATTCATCATAGCATAGAGCGGGGCGGGTGGATATCCCATGGCTAGTCCCCATTAAGTTGACACCGCCCCCGCCGGGGTATATAATTTTGCACAATATAGCAATGAAGAGGAGTAGTATCCATGGCCTACTGCCAAGAGAACTGCGGGTTGGTGCGACGCAGCCGGTAGCAAGTGGAGAACTCGCCTCAGAGCTGGTTGGCTGAAACAAGTAGTAGGCTAACCCGGTGCCACCGTTACCGGCCTTGAGTGGGGTGGCAGTGCTACCTAACTGGAGTGGTACCGCGGAAGCAAAGCTTTCGTCTCCTTAGGGAGATGAAGGCTTTTTTGTTTTTCTTTTATCATGACATGAGAGGAGCGTAATGATATGGGCACTTATTCAACAGACATTGATCGCAAATGGCAAGAGAAATGGGAGGAAACCAAGCTCTATTCTTTCGACCGTTCCCGCGTCGATAAGAAGCTTTATTGCTTAGAGATGTTCTCCTATCCTTCGGGGGCCAAGTTGCACGTGGGGCATTGGTGGAACTACGGTGTCACCGACTCCTGGGCACGCGGCCTGCCGGCCGAAAACTACGCCATCCAGACTGGCGTACACCCGCACGATTCCACGATGGCCAATATTGCCACCATGCGCGAGCAGTTGCGCCGCATGGGAGCCATGTTCGACTGGGATTACGAGGTTGTCACCTGCGAACCGGAATACTACAAATGGACCCAGTGGATGTTCTTGCAGCTTTATAAGGCTGGGCTCGCTTATCGCAAAGAGGCACCGGTGAACTGGTGCGAGCACTGCAACACCGTCTTGGCCAATGAGCAGGTTATCGATGGGCTTTGCGAGCGTTGCGACAATGAGGTCAAAAAACGCAACCTCACCCAATGGTTCTTTAAGATTACCCAATATGCCGACGAGCTCTTGGCCGACCTCGATGGGCTAGATTGGCCCGAAAAGACCAAGCAGATGCAGCGCAACTGGATCGGCAAGTCGGTGGGCGCGGAAATAGACTTCAAGGTAGCGGGGCATGATGCTAGTTTCACTGTGTTCACAACCCGTGCCGACACCCTGCACGGCGCTACCTATGTTGTCCTGGCACCCGAGCATGCTTTGGTTGACCAGATTATCAGCAACGAGCCGACGTTGCCGCTTACCAGGAACAAGTGGCCAAGCGGAGCGAGCTAGAGCGCCTCACCTCCACAGAGAAAACCGGCGCGTTCACCGGTGCCTATGCAGAACATCCGCTCACGGGCAATAAACTGCCCATCTGGATTTCTGATTACGTCTTGGCTACCTATGGCACTGGTGCCGTTATGGCTGTGCCTGGCCATGATACCCGTGACTTTGAGTTTGCCCAGAAGTTTGAGCTACCCATCCCCCGCGTGATTGAAAGTATAGATGAGGCTGACAGTGAACTGCCTTTCACTGAATACGGTAAGTTAGTCAATAGCGGCGAATTTGACGGTCTCACTTCCGAGGAGGCTAAGCAGGCAATCGTCAAGGCCCTTGCAGCCGCTGGGCGGGCCCGCTTCCGCACCAACTATCGCTTACGCGACTGGCTTGTTTCCCGCCAGCGCTACTGGGGCTCCCCAATTCCTATCGTCCATTGCCCCAAGTGCGGCATAGTGCCCGTGCCCGAGAGCGATTTGCCCGTAATGTTACCCTATCATGTGGAGTTTACGCCCGATGGTAAGTCGCCCTTATCTAAGGCAGAGAGCTTCTTGCACACAACTTGCCCTAAATGCGGTGGCCCAGCCCAGCGTGAGGCGGATACCCTAGATACCTTTGTTTGCTCATCTTGGTATTTCTTGCGTTTCCCTGATCCGCACAACGCCGAGCAGCCCTTCGATAGCGAGTGGATCAACCAGATGGCACCGGTGGATATGTATGTTGGCGGCCCAGAGCATGCCTGCATGCACTTGCTTTATGCCCGTTTTTTCACCAAAGCCTTGCGCGACCTAGGCTATATCAACTTCGGTGAGCCCTTCAAGACGCTGGTGCACCAAGGCATCATCTTAGGGCCCGATGGCAACCGCATGAGCAAATCCCGCGGCAACGTCATCTCGCCCGATGGCTACATTGCCGAATATGGTTCCGACGTCTTCCGTATGTACTTGCAGTTTGGCTTCAATTATATTGAGGGCGGTCCTTGGAGCGAAGAGGGCATCCGGGCAGTTGCTCGCTTTATTGACCGCGTTGACCGCTTTGTGGAGCGGGTAATTGAGCTCAACGGCGAAGGCAGCGGGCATTCCCTGGTCGGTAGAGCTGAGAAGGACCTGAATTTCGTGCGCCATAGCGCCATCAAGGGAATCACCGAGGACGCCGGCAAGTTTCAATTTAACACCGCTATTTCGCGCCTGATGGAGCTCACTAACGCTCTCTATCGTTATGACAACGAGCAGGCCGAGAAGAATGTCAGCTACTTGACGGAAATTGTGAACGACCTCGTCCGTCTGATGGCACCATTCGCTCCCCACTTTGCCGAAGAAATGTGGGAGCGCCTGGGCAACAGCTATTCCGTTTTCAATGAAGCCTGGCCCACTTTTGACCCGGCTGCGCTCGTGCGCGACGTAATCGAGATGGCAGTGCAAGTGAACGGCAGAGTGCGTGACAAAATCGAGGTTGCCGCTGACGCCAGCGACGCCGAAGTAAAAGAGATTGCCCTTGCCGCGGAGAAAGTAGTGCCGCACCTCGAAGGCGTCGCCGTGCGCAAAGTGATCGTCATCCCGAAGCGGATTGTGAATATAGTGGTTGGTTAGTTGTAGCCGCAGAGAAGCTCCCGCATCTAGAAGTACAGGTGTGGGAGCTTTGTGGTTTTTGTCGGCCTCTCTAATTGGTGCATGGAAAGAGAGGATGTATATTCCCCAAAAATTATACTTGTGGTAAGGAGCTGGTTGTATGGAATGGATTGAGAGGCTGAACGCAGCAGTCAACTATCTGGAAGAGCATCTAACGGAAGCAATCGATTACGACAAGGTGGCCCAAATAGCGTGCTGTTCAACTTATCATTTTCAGAGGATGTTCGCCTATATGGCGAGTGTCTCGCTATCCGAATACATACGTCGGAGAAGGATGTCCTTAGCAGCTGTTGATTTGCAGAGCGGTGAGGCGAAGATTATCGATGTCGCCCTCAAATATGGATATAACTCTCCCACTGCCTTCAATCGAGCCTTCCAAAGCGTACATGGATATGCGCCATCGTTGGCTAAGGATGCTGCTGTAAGCTTGAAAGCATTTCCGCCTATCAGCTTCAAACTCACTATAAAAGGGGTAGAAGCAATGAACTATCGGATTGAAAAGAAAGAAGCCTTTCGCGTAGTCGGTATCGCAGCGCCACTTGAAAAAGATATGGAGAAGAATCTTGCTGTGGTGCCGCAGATGTGGCAAAAGGTGGCTATGGACGGCACTCTTCAAAAACTTGCCACCATGCTAAACACCCAACCCATGGGAATATTGGGCATAAGTGTCTGCAATGACCTCGAGGACTGGCGCTACTTCATTGCAGCAGCTAGCACTAAGGAAATAGACGATACATTGGAAGAATATGTGGTCCCAGCTTTTACTTGGGCCGTTTTCCCCGGGGAAGGTCCATGTCCGCAGGCAATTCAAGAGTTGGAGAAACGTATTGTTACCGATTGGCTTCCCACTTCTGGCTATGAATACGATACTGGACCGGATATCGAGGTATATCTAAATGCCGACCCTCAGGATCAGAAGTTTGAAGTCTGGATCCCAGTGAGAAAAGGCTAACCTAGCAGCGTGAGAGAACAGCATCCGCCCAGAGAACTGGGGGCGGGTGCTGTTTTGGTTTTCTGCCGCAAGTGGCGGCGCTATGGTAGTTTTTTACTGGCACAAGTGTACGTCCCCGCGGTTCACCTCACCCGCCCCGCCCTCGCCCTGATACGCCCCGAAATGTCTGTTATTATAAAAAGGGATATGCTGCCTCGATGGAGAATACGTGAATATAGGAGGCTTCTGCCTTCATCTGTCTTCTGGGAGGGATTGCATGAGTGACAAAGCGTTCTTGATTGTGGATGTGGGAAGTACGACGACTAAGGCTATTCTCATTGAACAGGGGGAAGATGGCTATCGGGTTACGGAGCGAAGGGAAGCCCCTACCACAGTAGAAAAACCGAATGAGGATGTCATGGTCGGGGTGCGCAATGCCATCAGCCAAATAAGCAAACCCCTAGAAACGACAGAATTCTTAGCGACTAGTAGTGCGGGAGGAGGACTACAGGTAATCGTCTGCGGTCTCTCCAAGTTCGTCACTACTGAAAGCGCTGAAAAGGCAGCACTCGGCGCAGGTGCTTTATTGATAGATGTGTTTTCGCCCGATGATGGGCGAAGCTTGTTTGAGCAGATGGAGGCCTTACGCAAAGCGAAGCCAGATATGGTTCTATTGGCGGGCGGAATTGATACCGCCATTAATGTCGACTTTATTGCAGAGTTCTGCGACCTGTTAAACTCTGTTCGCCCCGTACCTCGCTTTGGTGGAGGCTATGCTTTACCAGTAATTTATGCCGGTTGCCCTAATGGGCGTCCTTTGGTGCAGGACATTCTGGGCGAAGGATTTGACCTACATATGGTCCCTAACCTGAGGCCCGATTTTGATCAGGAACAGTTGGGGCCAGCCCGGGATGCCATTCATGATGTATTTCTAAATCATGTCATGGCTCAAGCCCCTGGGTATCCCGCGTTGAAAGAGAGTGTTAGCCAACCGGTAATGCCAACGCCGTTAGCGGTGGGAAACATCATGACCCGTCTCGCCGAGCGAGATGATCTAGAGATTGTTGGTGCCGATATTGGCGGGGCCACCACCGACATCTTCTCGGTGATTGGGCATGAGTTTAACCGCACTGTTACTGCCAATTTGGGCATGAGCTATAGTGCAGGTAACGTGTTGCAGTCTGCTGGCGTTGAACGTGTCGCCCGCTGGCTACCTTTCCCTGTAGACTTCGACTGGCTGCATGACCGGGTAATGGACAAGCTCATTTTTCCCACCATGGTCCCGGAGACAATTCTGGACCTGCTAATAGAGCAAGCCTTGGCCCGCGAAGCCTTGCGCATGTCCCTTGAGCATCATGTTTCCTTAGTCACTTCGCTGAATAAAGAGGCGAGTGCTCTAAAAAGGGCTGTCCTTACCCATGAAGCACAGGCAATCGTAACCCGCGCCAAGCAACCGTTGCTAAACATGCAGCGTATTGGCTTGGTGGTCGGTAGCGGAGGTGTGCTGTCTCACGCCCCGCGGCGAGCGCAGGCGGCCGCCATGTTAATTGATGCTTTCGTCCCCCTCGGTTATACTTCCTTAGCAGTGGATAGCATTTTTATGATGCCGCATTTGGGCGTCCTTTCCCAAAGCGAACCCGAGATTGCCCTGCAAGTGCTGGAGCGCGACTGCTTTATCCCCCTTGGCCCCTGTGTAAGCCTGGTTACCGCCCCGAGTAATGACTTGGGCAAAATTGCGGGCCACTGCACGCTACGCACGCCCCACGGGGTAAGCCGGTCAGTAATTCATGGGGGCGAAGTGATTTCGTGGCCTCTTAATCGCGGCGAACAGGGCCTATTGCGTGTTGACGCAGAAGCGGGTTTTGATTTCGGTGTCGGGGCAGGGCAAACCTGGGAGCAAGCTGTTAATGGCGGCGAGGTGGGGGTAATAATAGATGCTCGTGGCCAGTTGGGAGGCAAGTCACCTTTAGCTGAACAGCAAGCATTAACTAAGCAGACTCTGCTCAGCTTGGGAGCCTATACGGCAGCAGAGCTAGAGCAATGTGCACAGGAGGTGACGCGCTTTGCCCGTTAGTTTGATCAGTCGCACGCGTTTCTTGCCCTATCATGATGCGACGATAACCGTGCAGGAAGGCGATTGGGTGCAAGCCACCGACATAGTTGCCGAACTAGATTATGTTCCCGGTGTCTTAGCCAAAATACAAGCGGCACGCCTGCTGAGTATCCAACCAACGGCCTTGTCGGCGCATGTGCTTCACTCCGTAGGGGCTAAGGTTGAGCAAGGGGAGCCGCTGGCGACATCTATTCTGTTTGGCGAAGCAAGACAAGTTTTGTCTCCAATCAGTGGCTACATAGCACTTATCTCCAATAGTTTAGGGGCCATCTATATTCGCCAACCAGTGCCCGTTGGCGGTGAGCAACCAGTGTCTATCGATCTC
>CALNBW010000066.1 GCA_937874815.1 uncultured Bacillota bacterium
GAGCAGCTACCGCAGCTAGTACGACTGGCAGAGCAACATGGCCTTAGCCTATGGCATACGGATTGGGAAACCCATGACCTCAGCGTGCCGGCCCTCAAGGTTTCTCTGGAAAACGACACCCTGCGAGTCCTAACCGAACAGCCGACGGCTACCATGCTGGATGTGGTCTATGACGAAGAGGATCAGGAGTATAAGGCATATAATCCAATCGGTGAGTGGCCTGTCGTCAAGCAACTGCTGCAGGCCATGGAACAGGAGGCCTATGGGCGTGGCCTGCCACGAGTAGCAGTGTTACTCGCTGCCGATTCACCGCATCTGCAGCACATTCAACAGCTAGGCTACAGGTTTGCCAGAATCCAGGGCAGAAATGGGCTGGAAATGATTGATGGAATCACCATCTGGGAATATGACCTGACGCAAATCCCCACTTGCGCCCCCTAATATTGAAAGAACCCCGCAAACGCGCAACCAAGCGTCCGCGGGGTTTTTAAGCTGCTGTCAGTTATTTACTGTTACAAGTGTACGTCCCCGAGGTTCAGCGTCCCCTGCCTCAGCGGTTGAGCTGCAATAACCAGGTGCGGGCGGGAAGCAGCTCATTTCCTCCACCAAAGACAATCGCCTGACCGTTCCCGGTTGCCGCTACATGGTAAATAGCACTGTTTATTGCATCATCGGGCAACCATACTGGTGTAAGAGTTAGGTGTATGGTTGGCTCAATTTGCTCTACACTCAGCAGATCAAGATGAGTCCAACCCCGCTCGTATGGAACCCCTGTTGTTACTGCTAGGGTATCACCACTAACACGCACAAAATCATACAGATAGCGCTTGCTATTGATCGTGGTAATGCCGTTATCAGCCAAATTGACTGCTATAAGCAGGGCACCAGGGTCATCAAGGCCCTGATCGCTGCTCTTACGTTTATTTTGGCGCTGGAGAAGCAGCACTCCATCTAGCAAGGCAGTAGAATGAACCGGCTCCTGCAGAACATAACGCCGCTCCCCAGCCTCACTCTGATAGTGCACCGTAGTACTCCCGTCCTCATGAGCAACAGAGTAAATGTATGAGTCACCAGATACAAACAGAGAATTGGGTACTATCCTCTCCCCTCGCAGGCCTGTTGGATTGTCATACCAATGGCCAGTCCTGCTCGTTACTCCACAGAGAGTCCCGCCCTGTTCCAGACAGAACACATGACTATCAACTTGCAGGCCCCCATCGGTTTCTTGCGTGTTCTCTGCCGTAAAGAGCACTCGATTGCCGATCTGCCAGAGTTTCGGTATCTGGAGCGGATTGCCGGCCCTCCCCGTAAAGAGTGTTCTCCTTTCGTCGCCAGCAATGCTAACAATATGATAGTCAATCCCGGGGTGTGGTAAGCCGTACAGTTCTGCTGGAAAAAGGCAAACGTAATATACCCCATCCACAAAGACAATGCTACCAACATTGAAATCCTCGTCCTGAGCAAACTGCCAAATAGGTTCTGCAGTTTTGGTCTCCAGATTAAAAGCACGTAGTTTTCGCACTATCGGCTGGTAATCGCCGCTTTGAAAATGAAACCATTCCTTCTCGCAGACAAAAACCTTATCTGCCGATGAGCCGGAAATCCAGTCTTCCGTTTTTCGAGCCGAGTCTTCTATAAAGATGGCGATTGCTTCGGCTGAATAAGGGCTATGGATAGCATTGGCGTCCCGCATTAGCCTCCCTAACCCGCGCTCCAGGTCAGCGCTCGGTGTTGATAGATCAATGACATCCGCGTCGAACACAGACGGAACAGGGTTAGACGGCCGACTGCTACAACCGGCTAGAAAGCAAAGACAAATCGCTACTGTACAAACAACAAGAGCCCTACGCATCGTCATCATCCCCTATCGCTATATGGGGCCGTCGCACCTCCAAATGTTAACTGCAACATTGAAGGTGCACTTCGCTTTCGAGCCGTCTCTAAATGACTACTCCAGGGTTATTTCTACTTGGGCTTTGCCAGCGCGTTCGCCGAGAGCGGTGATGATTGCCTTGGTGCCTGCTTCTGCCTGCACCAACCACTCCACCTTTTTCTCGCCCCAGCCGGGTAGCTGGTCCAGCTCCAGTTTTGCTTTACCAGCAGGCACCGTGACGCCAGCCCCGGAAATGGTGGCCTTAACTGGCTTTATTGCATTCAGGCGGGTTGCCAAATCCGAGCCGTTGGTCGGGAGGTACCCTTGATTTACTACACCCGCACTGATGCGGTAAAAGCCTGGGCTAACGCATTCTACCTTAACCCTGTGAATGCCTACCTGCGGCAAGCTATGCGCATGCACTAGGGTAAACATGGCGTTATTGTGGCATTCGGCCTCCAAGAACTGCACCGGCGGGTTCTGGCGTACATATTTAGTTTTCCAACCGCCAATTTCTACAGGGCCAAGGTCGGGATGCTCAAACGGTGTCCAAACCACGAAGCCTTCACCGTTCAGTTCCCTATCATTCCACTGTAATAACTTCAAACCATCAGCTTCGAGCTCCTGCGGTGATTTCTGCCTATGGGAGAGGAAGTCTGTCTTCTCAATACCAGCCTGCTTAGCGACATTCCAAAGCTCCGTCGACCAGCAGAGAATGCCCTGATGCTCATAAACCCAGTCCATGAAAATGCCACCCATGGGGTTCTGTTTGTCAGCAGTAAAGCCATCGAATACTCCAACTTGCGGGTAGCCAGTATACTCCGTGCCGCGCTCCCAAATGGCCTTAAAATATTCTAAATCACGCCCGGGGAGCTTGTCATCGCTTTTGGTGCAAGGTGGCCGCAGGTGAACACCCCCGGCAGTGTGATAAGACATGGCTCCGGCAATGTTTTTCTTACTCAGCAGGAAATTGGCTACTGTGCGCGTTTCTGGCTCTGAAAACGGGTAAGGGCCAGCGCTGGGCTTGTTCATCCAGTTGGCGGGGGCATTGCGATTGATGTCTAGCCCATAGCGAGCTGGAGCTGGCTTCACTTCCACGCCATCAAAATTCTGAATGCGGCCTTCCATGTAAATGCGGTAAAACTCGCCTTCGAAATCATCGGGAGCACGGCGTATCATCAGGCGCGGGTCGAGCCCTGATATTTTCCATTCGCCATTAAGGTCCTGAACACGCATCTGCGTGATCACGCCATCGCCATTGATGTCTTCCGGATGGAGACCATCCTGATCTTCCTCATAGGGGTAGAGGCGAGTGCTGCTGCGCAGCATGGTTGGCGTGTGCAAGTATAACTCCGCTCCATCGATACTAACGCGCGGAACAATATAGAAGGCTTTGTTATCGAGTAGTGCGGTAACACTTGCATCGGCACCATAGTTCTCCAACAAGTAACTAATAGTATACAAAGCAACAGCTGACCCGGTTACTTCACCGGCATGGAAGTTGGCGTCGATATAATAGGCAGGCTTATCAACTGCTGGGCCGGTGGCCTCATTGGTAATTTCAATGGCATAGATATCTCGCTGCTCATAGGTCTTACCGATGGGATAGATTTTAGCAAGATTAGGGAATGCTGCCTGCCACTGATTTAAGAGCTCGAGTATCTCTGCATAACTATGATACTTAGCGGCGTTGTAATAGACCTGGGCCAAATCCATTCCTCCTTATCGTTTCTAGAGATCAAGTGTCTGGGTAACGACACCTGCTTTTTCGCTCCAAACGGTTACTGTCACTGGGCCACTGCCTTGAATCACCCAGCTGGCTTGCTGCTTGCCGAAACCAGGTATATGGCCTAGCTCTGTTTTCGTCTGGCCCGCAAGTAAGGTCTGACCTGCGCCAAGCTCTAAACGTGCTTCTACAGGTTTGGCTACTTTCAGCCGCAGGGCCATTTCCGTCACGTTAGTTGGCAGATAACCACTGTTTACAGCAACTAAGTGCAGGCGGTAAACATGATTGGCAACTTGTTCAGCCTTTAGCTGCTCTATCTGCATCAGCGGCGAGGCGACCGCATGGCGAATAGTGAACATAGCGCTACCGTGGATTTCCTCTTCCAACAGATGGCCCGGGATGTTCTGCCGCACGTATTTGGTGTTCCAACCTCCCAGCTCTACCAGCCCCAATTGGGGGTGCTGATAGAAATACCAGTTAATGAAACCAGCGCCACCCAGCTCCTGGTCATTCCAGGCGAGGATTTTCAGCTCATCACTGACTTGCTCTGCATAGGTACGCTCCCGCATGCCCTTGAAGCCGCCAGGGCGGTCACAGCCTGCCCTTTTAAGTACATTCCACAACTCTATTTCTAGGCCGAAAATACCTAGGGCCTCGTAGGCCCATTCGGGGAAACTACCGACTGTGAGCCGATTCGGATCCCAGAACTGCTGATATAAAGAATGAGTAGGCAGATCTGCCGTCTCTTCGCCCATACACTCCAATGCCTTATAAACCGCCAAATCCTGAGGGGGCAACTTCTCGTCGCTAAGATGGGCAAAGGGGCGGAGGAAAAGGCCGGCCGCAGTATGATAGGCTAGGGTACCAACGATGTTCTTGTGGGCCAGCATAAAATCGGCGACAGCTTTCGTTTCCGGCTCGCTAAAGGGGTAGGAGCCCGATCCCGTCTGCTTGTATTCTGGTGCCCAATTGGCGGCGAAATTGCGATTGAAGTCTAGGCCATAGGCAGGCTCAGCTAATTTGACCTCCACGCCATCATAGTTGTGGATAAGGCCCTCAGGAAAGACACGATAATACTGGCCGCCAAATTCATCCGGTGCTCGGCGTACCATGAGGCGTGGGTCCTGCTCGCAGACTTTCCATTCACCTACTGGATCGGGAACGCGCATCTGCAAAATCAAACCATTACCGTCAATATCTTGGGGGGTAAGCCCATCTGCCGGCTCTGCATCAGGATAGGGGCGCGGTGCCGAGCGTACCGAGTTAGGAGTGGTTAAGTAATACTCGGAACCATCCATGGAAATACGAGGCATGACGTAGATCGTCCGTGTGTCCAGTACATGAGTACACAAAGCATCTTGGCCATAACCATATAGTAAATATTGAATGGTATAAAGGCAGGCGGCAGAACCGGACACCTCACCTGCATGGGTATTGCCATTAATAAAGTAAGCCGGCTTATCGGCGGCCTTGCCAGTTGCTTGGTTAGTTAATTCTAGCACCCACTGCTGCCGCCCTTCTGGGCTTTCGCCTGCGGAAAAAAGGCGAGCCAACCCAGGGTAACTGGCCGCCCAACCCTCTAGTAATTCAGTAAGCTCGCTATAGGTATGGAATCGGTCAATACTGATCTTTTTCACATGAACACCCACTTTCACTCTAAACCTTAGTTCTTACTTTTACTTCAGCGGGCGTTCTCCTGCCACACGGCCAGAATATTTCTGTATGCGCAACAGAGCAATGCGTTGATAGTTCCCTACTTGCTGTTCAGAATGAGCTTTAGCGCCAGCTCTTCCGCCTGAGCAGCAGGCACCCATAGGTCGGGAAAGAAGCCGCGCATCTCTTCAAAGTGCTCGCCTTCAGGAAAAATACGCATTGTTTCCCCCAATTGCACCGGAATTAGGCTACAAGGCAGCTTAGCAGGCTTACCGGCACTACCTATAAGGCAGCCGCTAGTGTTATCCCCGACAAACAACACATTCTCTACATTGTGAAGCAGATCAACAAAACTCTCAGCCGCTGACGCGGTGTTTTTACCCATAAGGACTATAATTAAGTTATCGTTTCTTACAAAGGAATCTGGCTGTCCTTCGCCCACGGTAAGCCCACCACCAATCTCATGAGATCCTAGCACCTCTGTCAAAGTGTGCGGAGATACATAAAAGCGGCCTCCTGGAGCGCTTGGGTTTTGACAGATCGTATAGGAATTGCTAGTAACACTAGCCCCCGTGTAGGACTGTAGCCACTTATATGGCAGGGTCGCATTACCGCCTGCGTTGGAGCGCAGATCCAAAAATAGCATAGGCTCGTTTTTGAGCTTCTCTGCATAGGCTAAGAAAGCCTGCCCATCAGGGTCTCCCGCCTCGTCAAAGCCCATTTCTCTGGAGAAAAGCACGGGGACGGACTGATTCTTATACAGCTCCACAACAGCTTTTTCCCCGTCGGAACCTAGGCGAAATGGTATGGCGGAGAGGGTCTGAGTAGTACCGTCGTCATAATGAATTTTTAGATCCCCAGGCGTGAAGTCGGGGTTCACTTTGCGTTCTTGCATAGTACGTCTCGCTAAAACTATAGGGTAATAAACAATGCTCCCGTCGCTAGCAATGGAACGGCGGAATAGGGCCTCTAGGTCCTCATAACCATCAACAGAGACTACGCACTTGTTCCCCGTGACGGTCCGGTAGCCATTCTCGGTCTTCGCGAAGGCCACATCACGATAGTGGAAAGGAAGAACTTTTCCTGAAACTTGTTGGTCGGCGATGGTAAAATGCGCATCATCAATAAAAGAGAGGTTACTAACTAGTATGCTTGCCAGCTCATCCGGCGTCAGTGTTCCTGCCGCATCACAGGCCTCGAGAATTGCTGCCTCTCTGGCAGCATCAAAAACCTCATCCCCACCAAAGTATTCATAAAGACCGTATTTCGTCTGCAGGTAGTGAAACAGCACATTCACATCGTTCTTGGCTTGTTGTGCGGTAAGCACGCCGTTGGTCATGCTGCCAGCAATTTGGTAGTCCAATGTATATTTGGAAATATCTCTGGCCCAACGCTTTATTATGGCGGCCTCGTCTATCTCCGGCTTGACAATGGCTTTATGCTCCGCGTTTACCGTCTCAAGGAGAGTGAGCAACTCGTCGGACAATACGATGGGCCCGGTGGGTGGTTGCTCCCCAACAGGCGTGCAACCTGACAGCAAGAACAGGAGCACAACAAAGACGGTTAAGCGCGATAGAAGATGTTTCATATGTAGTCCCCCTTGTCCCCACTTCTTTTATTTGCTGGTAAAAAGCAGCTTTAGCGCCAGCTCTTCCGCCTGGTCAGCAGGCACCCACAGGTCGGGAAAGAAACCGCGCATTTCTTGGAAATGACCCCCTTCAGGAAAAATTCTTAGCGCACTACCGAACTTGACTGAGACTTGGCTGCAGGGTAGCTTACCCGATACACCGCCATCTAGCCCTACATAGCAGCCATAAGTCAAATCCCCTATAAATAGCACATTACCTACATTGTGTAGCAGGTCTACCATAGTTTCAGCGGCAGAAGCGGTATGCTTGCCAGTAAGGGCGATAAGCAGGTTGCCGTTCTCAACAAAGACGTCTGGCCGTCCATCTGATAGGGTTATGCGGCCACCGATGACACGTTCTGCAAGGTGTGACAGGGTTTTGTCTGAAACGTAGGATTCATTGCCAACATGTTGCGTAGTAGCGGGTATATAATCGATAAGATAAGAATTGCCAGTAACGTTTTTACCTGAGTAGGCGTGCAGCCACTTGTACGGCAAGGCCACATTCCCACCCATGTTGAGACGCAAATCAAGAATGACTACCGGCTCATCCTTAAGCTGCTCTGCATAGGCTAAGAAGGCCCGCGCGCACTGGTCTCCGGCCTCGTCAAAGCCCATTTGGCTTGAGAATAGCACGGGGATGCCCCGGTTTTCATAGAGCTCTATATCATCTCGATCATCATTGTGAGAACACCCATAGGGTTTAGTACGGAGGATTTGTGTGCTGCCATCAGCATATCTAATTGACAGAGCATCAGGCGTAAAAGGCTCCGCCCAAGAATTTTGCTCGGTGATTTCCGCTAGGACCACAGAGATAGAGCGGCGGAACAGGGTATCCAAATCCTCATACCCGTCAACTGAATTTACCCGCTTTTTGTCTTTTAGGGACTGATAACCGCCATCTACTTTCTCAAACGCCACATCGCGATAGTGAAACGGGTAGACGACGCTTGCACACAGCATGTCATCAACGGTGAAGTGAGCATCTTTAACAAAAGAAAAGTTCATCAGCAGTATGTCTGCTAACTCATCCGGCGTTAACGTTCCTGCCGCATCACAGGCCTCGAGAATTGCCACTTTGGCAACATCAAAAACCCCGTCCCCACCGAAGTATTCATAAAGGCCGTATTTCGTCTGCAGGTTGTAAAACAGCACATTCACATCGTTCTTGGCTTGCTGTGCGGTAAGCACGCCGTTGGTCATGCTACCAACAATTTGGTAATCCAAACTATACTTGGAGGTATCCCTGGCCCACCGTTCCACTATTGCGGCCTCGTCTATCTCCGGCTTGACAATGGCCTTATGTTCCGCGTTTACCGTCTCCAGTAGGGCAAGCAGTTCATCGGACAATACAATGGGCCAGGTGGGTGGTTGCTCCCCAACAGGCGTGCAACCTGACAACAAGAAAAGGAGCAAAACAAAAACGGCAAAGCGTGATAGACGATGTTTCATATGTAGAACCCTCCTCATATGCATCATATATATGTAGCTAAAGCTTGGCATATAGAACCGTCACAATAAGAAACCTGGGGCTTACGCACGAGCAATTTGGGGGGAAGCAATGGATTGCGGCTAAGTTCACCGAGCGGCGAATACTACTTTCCGGTAAGCTTATAGTAAAATCGTTTGGGTTGCGTATGCAGGCACCATTGCACTTTCTTGATTCTTACGAATAATATACTGTAGCTCCACAAGAATTACAAGCAAACTCGTCATTTGCTTCTTTTTATGTTTCGCCCAGGGAAGTGATTGCGTTGACATAATATCCTAAAACAGGTATGGTGGATTTGGCTGGAATATATCTGTAATATCTCATCATGTGGCGACCAAAAATACTCTAATCGTGTTTATAAAATCGCCAATAGCTCGATTGGTGAACTAGAGGAATGGGCGGGAGAAATCGTATGAGCCAGAAGAAGTTTAAGACGAAAATCGTTCGAGTAATGCTAGTGGTCATTACTCTATGTCTGCTCATTGTTGCATGTTCTTCGTGGAAGGGTAATCACCGTCTGAGTGTCGACCAAATGCTTGCCGATTTTGACTATTTATCAGAAGTCCTACAACGCAACTATCCCTATTTTGAGGCTCTGGAGCGAATGTCGGGCTATAATTGGCTCGCCACTCTAGACACATACCGTGCCCGGATTCGTAGTGCAAAGAACGACATGCATTTTATAAGTATTTTGGGCGATATTCTTGGCGACTTTAATCAGGGACATACTGGGCTTGTGACTCCCGACTTTTATGAACTTCTGCTGGACTCTTATTCAGCAAAGACCGATGAATATGACCTGCATCGGTGGGTCGATATTCTACAGAAGCCCACGGTTCAACACAGATATTCTTGGTGGGCCAAAAGAGATTCTGGCCGGGTTGTTCGAAAAGGCGGGAACGTTGCAAGCGGGTTTAGTTGTAATATATTAGAACCTGACCGAATTGCTTATATGCGGCTGAGGCACTTTCTTCCCGCTTATATTGATTCCGATAGAGAGGAGATAATGGGGTTCCTATCCAGGATAAGATCCTTTCCGTTCTTAATTATTGACATTAGAGGTAACCCCGGAGGATCGGATTTATATTGGGAGGGGAACATCGTTGCACCGCTAATAGCAGAGCCGTTAAAGTATACTACTTATAGCGTGGTCACTGGCGATGAATACGGCCGCTCTTTTATTAGGCAGGAAATCAAACCGGTTATGTTGTTACCAGGAGGCTTGCACTATCCACCCGAGGTTGGGAAGAGACTGTCCTTCTTTATAGAGGAGGAAAACGTAATCAACCCACGGGATTCAGTGGGTTTCGATGGTGAGATCATTCTGTTAGTAGATAACCAGGTTTTCTCTTCAGCCGCTACGTTTGCGGCCTTCGCACAGCTCACCAACTGGGCTACTGTAGTGGGTCAAGCAACTAAGGGGGACGGCATAAGCATGGATTCGATACTGCTATCCTTACCAAATAGCGGGCTAGTTATCAGGTTCCCCGTAGCAATGGGACTGAACCCCGATGGAAGCTCCAATCTCGAAAGGGGGACTGTCCCAGACATTGTCATTCCTAATGACGAGGATAGTCTGGCGGTAGTGCTTAGGAGCATTAAGGAAGAATGATCTGGCGACTAAGAGGGCCGGCGTAAAGGTAGATCTGCAGTCAAAGTTAGAGGGAGTCGCAGGGTCATAACACTGCATCGCCCTCTTTTTGCTTAAGCTCGGGCAGGACAGGGGGCGGA
>CALNBW010000067.1 GCA_937874815.1 uncultured Bacillota bacterium
CTTGTCGCCACTATTGATGTCAAGTGCCTTGCGAGCCTCAGCTGGTATGACAATCTGTCCGCGTTCTCCCACTGTTGTTGCACCTAAAAACTTGCTGCGCCGCAATTTACTCACCCTTATCCCCCCTTCCACATGAAAAGTATGAAATGATTGATTCAATTTTAGAGCATCTTGGCATACCCGTCAAGTACTATAATCATATATTACGTGTGGCGAAATGTAAGCATAAAAAAGAAGCCCTTTAGGGGCTTCAATGCGCTCTAGTATGACCGCAGCCTTATAGCACTTAGCCAACCCATTCTTATCTGCGTGCGCCCACCAAGCTATTCACTACCGTCGCAAATAGACTCATCAGTATGGAAACCCAAACTGTTGTCCAGAAACCAGGAATGGAGAATCCCGGCACAAACCAGGTGGCGAATTTTAGCATCAAACCGTTGACTACAAAGGTGAACAAGCCCAAGGTGATCAGAGAGAACGGTAACGTCAGGATGATGAAGATTGGCCTGATGAGTGCGTTAAACACTCCGAGCACCACAGCCGTGATGATAATCGCCAGCTCACTGCTATAGTAAACACCCGGCACCAAGAAACGAGCGATGACATAAAGGGCCGCTGCATTCACTATTACGTCCCAAGCAAAACTGCGCCGCATAGCTCACACTCCTGTTCCAATAAAATCCCTACTACTAGTCTACTAATAGTAGCTCTGGCTGGCAACTATTCCACTATTACCTCTACACGGATGCCCTCGTCATCATCCTCTACTTCCACGAGTTTACCAACGGCACCCTGCTTGATGGCGTCGAACAGCTGTTGCACGTCCACCCCATTAATTTGCCCCATTGCGTTCTCCGGTACAAATTTCATGCCGATGTTTAAAGCAACATCAATGAGGGCAATGGGGAGGTTGACATTGACTTTTGCCTTACCCGTATCTAAGTCGGTTACCCGCACCCGAATCCACTTGGCACCGCCAGCAGTTGTAGTTACCTTCACCTGAGGTTCTTCGAGCGCTGTTAAAAGGCGACTGGCCTCATCCGCCGAAATCTTGTTATCCTGCAGCATCTTCAGGATCTGTAGTTTCTCGTTTTCCACCTTGCGAGCCCCCTTTTCTCTTATTGATATGATTATAAGCCGAGCAATCATCAATGTCAATACAGACTTTGATAATATTAATCCTGGACTTGAGCAATACAAGGCAAAAATAAAAGGCGAGCCACAATGCCCGCCCTGCTAAACCAATTTCACTACCACCTCAGTATTAGAATCCGGGTCGTGGACTTCCACCAGTGTAAATGGGCCCGAAGAGCGCAATTCGCTGATTAGCCGGGGCACCTCCTGCAATGCCTGCTGCACCATTCCACCATACTGGCCTAGCCGCTCCTGCCATGAGGTCCAGCGGCCGGCAAAGCGCACAATAGAAAATACCGCATGCAGCAGATCTTCCACGAGATATAGCGGTACCGGAACAACAATGGGCCTGGCCAGCGAGTCAGTCTTGATCCTACACCAAAGAAAAAAGGTAGGCCGTTTCATAGTCTAAGCTAACCTAAGGCCTTAAGCAGCTTAACCGCATCGTCAGCAGCAATCTCACCTTTGGCCAGCTGTTCTAAGATGTCGCGGCGCTGACGGCTAGTCTCTAGCCGGTCTTCCTGCTCCACCCGGTACCCCATAGCTTCTAAGACATTATCGAGTCGCCCACGCACTGTGGGATAAGAAATACCCAGCTCGCGCTCTACCTCTTTGATATTGCCTCGACTCTTGAGGAAAACTTCCACAAAATGCTTCTGTTCGGCACTCAAACCGCAAAAGCGGCAGCTTTCGAAATTACCCTCAATTGTCGTTTCACAATGATGACAGGTCAGTTTGCTCACTGATAATTTTTGACCACAAACGGGGCATAACCCCGGCACTGGATGAGCCATTTGCTAACCCCCTTAATCTTTTGTTCATCTTTCTTAGCTCTATTATACCTTCATTCAGGTGGAATATCAATTTTTTCAAGGGCATTATCAACTTTAATTAGTTCGAGCTGATTCCTAGCTTGCGCTGCTGAGTGCGGATATCGGTCCCATAAAGCAAAACCGGTTGACAAGCTTCTATAATGCGCGAGGCTACCCGAGGGGAATAGATACTAGCCACATCAGTTAGCGACAGATTCGAAGAGATAACCATCGGCAGGCGTTCATTGCGCCTATAATTAATAATGTCAAAGAGGCGACTGATGGCATATTCTGTCACATGCTCCGCCCCTAAGTCATCGAGAATTAGCACTGGCGCTTGCCGCGCCGTGGCCAACAGGTCCGCATCGCCACTATCATACTGGAAACTAGCCCGCATATCAGAAATCAGGTCGGAGAAAACGATGTAAAGGGGCACTATGCCATTCTCGGCCAAGGAGTGGCAAATAGCACTACAGAGAAAGGTTTTACCTAAGCCAGTCTGTCCGGTCAAGAATAAACCGGTGGCAGAGCGGGGGGCTTCAATTACGGCGGCGACGAAAGCCTGGCAGGCATGCAAAACAGCCGCCGCCTGCTCCCGTTCCGAAACACCCAGCGGGGTCTTCCTGGCTGGAGAGTACCAGTCGAGGCTAAATTTGCTAAAGGTTTGCTCCTGCAAGCGGCTCGGTAAGTGCGCTCCCTTAAAGCGGCTCTCCAAAATACGCTGCTGCTCGCAGCTGCAGATTCGCCCTTCGTAGATACCTGAGTCTTGGCAGAGCTGGCAATCCCACTGGGGCTGGCCAAAATCCTGAGGAATCTTATGCTCGTGTAAATAAGCCGTGCGCCGCATCTCTAACGTATGTACCCGCTCTTCCCAAGTCGCTGGTGAATAGCTAGCTTCCCGCAGAGCTTTCTGGCGATGTAACTCTATCAGCTGCTTTTCAATGGCCCAAAGCTCGGGATGTTGCTGCATGGTCTGTTCATACCGTTGATGAGCAGCCACTAACTTGGCCTGACGTCTAGCATCCATCATTAGGCACCCTCCTCGCTGGCGGGGTAGAACGTAATCTATAGAGGTCTAGGTCGTCAACTGAATCTGTTGCTGCCTTGGTCGTTGGCTTAGTCTTCCTTCGGCCACTAACCTTAAGCGCTTTCTGCAGACGGAACTGCTCTGCATCGGCCCGCGCTGCCTGAGCTGTCCCGATGCCCTTAACCTGCCAATTGAGCAATACCTGCTCCACATAAGCCATACTGAAAGCTTGGGCAATAACAGCCAGCTCAACGGCCAGTTCAATCAGCTCGCGTGGATGGTTGGCCTCCAGGACTTTCAGTTTTTCCCCTTCAGTGGGGCTCAAGGTACGGCCAAACTCTTGCTCCACTAGCGAGTAAAGCGTGGTCTGAGCGCGCTTGCGGCGCATAGCCCGCTGGGTGGCATCAGCTTCGATACTTGCCTCCAGGCCGACTGCTGGGAATTGCTGTTGCCGCGGTGTCAAATCAGCAAAAGCTTGCTGGAATTCTTGCTTTGGTTTAGGGTTCGCTAGCGAATAGCTGCCATCGGAATTAGCGATGACCAAACCCATCTCCTGTAGTCGGGCCCAAGCCTGATGACTATCGGTCACAGATAAACTAAGGGGAGTACAAACCTCGGCGGCCCAGCTAGCGCTGCTCGGCCCCGACAGCCCCTGTTGTAACTGGCGCCTGAGAAAGCAGTAGAGCAAGGTGGCTGCCGGACCTAAATAGGGCAAATAGCAGTCCCAAAGCTCGTGATAGATGATACTGAAATCCTGCCGATCGTCCATAGGGTAGACGACATTCGCTTCGCGCATGAGCTACCTCTCCCTTCTATCATGCTGACGTATATACTCATAAAGATTCGCGGCTGCCTGCTTAGACATGCCTGGCACTTCTGCCAACTCGGCTTCACTGGCCGCCTTCACCTTATTCAGCGAACCGAAGGCCTTAAGCAGCGCCTTACGGCGCGCCGGCCCTATACCAGGGCAACCTTCTAGCCAAGATGCCACCTGCTTCTTAGCCCGCAACTGCCGATGATACCGCAAGGCTACCCGGTGCGCTTCATCGCGGATGCGCTGCACCAGATAAAGGCTCTGCGACTGGCGGGGCAAAATCAGGGGTTCACTTTGGCCTGGTTGAAAAATGTATTCTTCCGCTTCGGCCAAGCCGACGGTCGGAATGGCGGCGAAGCCGAGCTCGTGCAGCACCTGCAAAGCAGCCGATAGTTGCCCTTTACCGCCATCAATAACCACCAAATCCGGGAGGTCGGCGAAGCGGGCATCGTCTTGCTGCACGCGACGAAAACGACGTCGCAATACCTGCTGCATCATCGCGTAATCATTAGGGCCGGCAATGTCATGAATGCGAAAACGCCGGTACTCAGAGCGGGCCGGTTCCCCATCAAGCATAACCACCATGGAGCCAACGGCCTCGGTACCCGAGATATTGGAGATATCATAGCACTCAATGCGGTGGGGAGGGCTAGGCAGAGCTAAGTAGTCGGCCAGCTCTTGCAGCGCCGATTGCAGTAGTTCGCCCTGGCTTAAGCTTTGGGCCAGGCGCTCCTCCAGCGCCGCTACTGCGTTTTTCTCTACCATCTCCACCAGCTGCTTTTTGTCGCCCCTCTTGGGGATAATCAGGTGTACTTTGCTGCCCCGCTGCTGACTCAGCCAGGCGCTGATTAGCTCCGCCTCGTTGTCGGGTAGCTCGGCCGCCAGGATAATCTCTGGCGGGACGTAGGGGTTGTTGGCGTAGTGCTGCTTTAAATAGCCGGCTAGTATCTCGCCTCGCGACAGGTCTTCTGTGCCAGTCAAGAAGTAATGCTCGTGCCCGATGGCATGCCCTTCGCGCATAATCAGTACCCCGACACAGGTCTCTTCCACACCGCGAGCCAAGGCAATGATATCTCGATCTTCTAGCCCAGCAGAAATCATTTTCTGCTTGTCAGAAACCTGCTTGATAGCGTTGATCTGGTCGCGTAGTTCGGCTGCTTTCTCAAATCGCAGCGATTCCGCGGCCATTTCCATCCGTTCTGCCAATTGCTTAGTTAAACTATCATAACGTCCGGAGAGTAACATATCAACGGACTGCACAATTTCCAAGTATTGCTCGCGGCTTACCTCCCCAGTGCACGGGCCCAGGCAGCGCTTGATATGGAAATTGAGGCAAGTGCGGCCGGTTTTCTGCCCACTGAGCTGTTGTTTGCAGGTGCTCAGAGGGAAAATGCGCCGAATTAGCTTTACTGTATCGCGCATTGCCTGGGCATTCGGGTAAGGGCCAAAGTACTTGGCTCCATCTTTCTGAATACGCCTGGCCAGCACCAGGCGGGGGTAGGTCTCACGCATAGTCAACTTCAGGTAGGGATAATGCTTGTCATCCTTAATGCGGATGTTAAACCAAGGCTGGTGCTCCTTGATCAAGTTGCTTTCCAAAATGAGCGCGTCGACTTCGCTATTGGTGATGATGATCTCCAGGTCGTCAATTTTCTGGACTAGTGCCCGCACTTTGGCAGAATGATCGGCGCTTGCCTGAAAATAAGAACGCACGCGTTGCTTCAAGGATAGGGCCTTGCCAATGTATATGATGTGCCCTTGGCGGTCTTTGTAAATATAGACTCCGGGCTTGTCCGGCAACAAGGCTAATTTTTGCTCAAGCATAGACACCAGCTTCACCTCCCCTATTCCATTATAGCAGAGCGATGCAAAACTGACGCTAGGTAGCAAAAACCCCGCGAAAGGCGGGGTGAGGAGAAAGGTCGTGGTCCTACTCGCGCGCGTGTGGCCTGGTTACTGTAGGTAGGAGCTTAGCCATCGACTGAAGCGGCCAAAACTC
>CALNBW010000068.1 GCA_937874815.1 uncultured Bacillota bacterium
ATAAGGGGGTGCTGATTGCGCTGGACAAAAAGGTGTCAATGGGGTATTTTGGGACACATTAGTATAAACGTCGCTTTTTTAGACATTCCCGCGTTTTTGTCCCTACGGCAGCCAGGTGAGTAACTCTATGATAAGTAAAGGGTTGGAACTAGTAATGAAGGGAGACGACAAAGAACAAATGATGCCTGCCAGAGCACTCGTAGAATTCATTGTAGAATTTAGCTTGCCAGAGATCAGATCAGACCCCAAACGGAGCACGCGCAAACTGGTAGATATGGGAGTTCACTTTGCCAAAGGACACTATCAGCAACAGTTTTTTGGCCTGGCTCAGGCTACGCTCAAAGATGAGGCCAGCCCCTATTACACTTGGGTAAGGAATATGGTGGAAAGAATTGATCCTCATACCCTGAAAACCTTTGGCATTAACCTGGGCTGGGAAAGCTGGACAACCGGCGTTAACCGGATTCGGGCAATTGAAAGTAGGCAACATTTTTATGTCCCTTGGTCGATCACTTTTTATCTTGGGGACCAAAGCGGCCTGGCCGGTATTCCCGCCTATAGCAGCATCGCCCGCGAAGGGAAGGCATTAGGAATCTCAACCTACATTTTCATTGCCCCAGACGAAAACGTAGACCTGAGTGCCTTGCTAGGGATTGCTTTACAGGAACCGACTAGCGCCTTCGTGTTCTTTGTGCGGCCCCAGGCAATTACCCCCCAATCGGCCAGCCGCTTAGCAGGCTGCAAGAACGTAGCAATATCGCTAGACAGCCAAACCGACGGCTGGGAACAAAGCGCCAAATTGCTCGCAGATCAGGGCTGCCTCTACGGCACACACCATGTTTACAGCTGCGATGCCGACGTGCAGCATATCGTCTCGGGGGAATGGTTACGGGAGACCCAGCTTCATGCTGGTGCTTTTGCCACCTGCATGGCGCAGGATAGTTCCCCAGAACAAGCTGCTAGCGTTTACACCTATGTCCAAGCTACACGCAATAACCCGGAGTATCCGATCATGCTGCTAGATTATTATGCGGATAACCTTTATGTAGATCAAATCATCTCTGCTAGCCCCTGCTTTTTAGGAGTAACCGCGGATGCGGTAAGCGTACAATATGTAAATAACCAAGGCCAACTGACTGCCCAATTGGCGCGGGATGTCCCTCTGCAAGCAGTGCTGCAACAATATTACCCGAAAAGCAATTAGCCCCATGACTAGGCAAATAAAAAAGACTATGCGTACGAAAACCACATAGTCTTCTAGGGCTGGCTCTCATCGTCGGCCAAAGTATCTAAGTCGGTAAGCACTTTCCTGGCTAAATTCTCCGAGATTATTCTTAGCTGGTGTAGATAATCTTCCGGTGGAATTTGCGCCCCCTCCGTCAGCCAACGCATGATGGAAGCAAGGAAGGCATCGGTTAAAAACGTAACATAGAACTCCGAATCGGAATCGTCAATACCAGAGAAGATATCACCTGAAAAAGCGAGCAGAAACCGCCCGAGCACCTCAGAAAAATAGGCACTAAAGGAATTTTGGCCTTGGATCTCGAGAGCATGCCTGTAGAATGCTTGCTCTCGATAAAAATAGGCGCAGACATCCTCCCACAACGACCAGCCATTACGATAGTCAGAGAGACGTAGGGAATCGATGAACTCGGTGTAGAAAATCCAATTCACTAGGTCGTATTTATCTTTGAAGTGATAGTAGAAACTTTTGCGGTTCAAGCCGCACCTATCGCAAATATCACCAACAGTTATCTTAGCAAAAGGCTTCTCTTCCATAAGCTCTTTCATCGCAGTAGCTAACGCCCTCTTGGTGATGTTGGAGTCAGACATGGCTAGATCACCCCCTTAATAGCTATAGCTAATAAGTGCTTAATTTATCATATCATTTCCTCTAAAGAGCAGCAAATTGCAGCCAAGAAGGGCCAAAAAGCACCCAGCCGTTTTCTGGCTAGGTGCTTCCTATTGGCAAAGGTTAAACTACTTGATCTCTACTGTAGCGCCAACCTCAGTGAGTTTGGCCTTAATGGCTTCAGCCTCTTCCTTGCTGATAGCTTCCTTAACTGCCTTGGGAGCGCCATCAACCAAGCCTTTAGCTTCAACCAAACCTAGCTGGGTGATCTCGCGAACAACCTTAATAACGTTGATCTTCTTGTCGCCAGCAGCAACTAGGATAACATCAAATTCGGTTTGCTCTTCTGCTTCCTCGACAGGGGCAGCCGCGGTTGGCATAGCCATAGCCATAGGAGCGGAAGCACTCACGCCAAATTCTTCTTCTAGAGCCTTAATCAGCTCGGAGAGCTCTAAAACGGTCATGTTTTTTACAGCTTCTAAAATCTGTTCCTTATTCATCGATTTCACCTCCTTAAGTGGATAAATCCGCACTCAGTCCTATACAACTGAGGGGATACAATTAGGCTTCTTGTTGCTTGCGAATAGCCTCAAGCGCATAAGTGAGTTTGCGAATTGGCCCCTGCAAGACATTGACAAAACCAGATATCGGCGCTGCCATCGCCCCGGCTACCTGGGCAATTAACACTTCGCGTGGCGGTAGCTCGGCCAATGCCTGCACCCCAGCCAGCGAAATGACTTTGCCTTCAACCAAACCAGCCTTAATCTCCAGCGTTTTGTTAGCTTTAATAAAATTGGCGATAGACTTGGCTGGCGCTACTGGGTCCTCCAAGCTAAAGGCTATAGCTGTTGGACCTTCAAGATGGGAGTTGAGCCCCTCAATACCTAGCTCATTTGCAGCACGCTTGGCTAAGGTATTTTTGACTACCTTGAACTCTACACCCTCTTTGCGCAGTTGCCGCCGCAAATCAGTAAGCTTGTTCACGCTAATTCCCTTATAGTCAGTGAGAACAGCGCCTTTAGCCTGGCCGAGTTGCTCGACTAGCTCCTGCACTTGCATTTGCTTTTCATTACGGGATATGCCCATCATTTTCCACCTCCTCAGCAAACGATCATGGCTCAATACTGAGCCACCAGTAAAGGACTCTATTGCAAAAGCAAAATCAAAAAGGCCTTCGCAGACTGCGAAGGCCA
>CALNBW010000069.1 GCA_937874815.1 uncultured Bacillota bacterium
GACCTGCTTTTGTCTAAAGCGGAAGACACGGCCGATCTGGTCGCAGCTCAGTTACATGCTTGGAACAAGGTAGCCGATGGCATCGCCCGTAACTTTGATGAAAATGCCAGCTGGGCTAACCAACAGGCCTACCTACGCCGTGAGGCCAGCGAGAACGGCCTGCTGTATATAGGGATATTGCAAAGTGATGGCACACTGATTCTACCAAACGGACAAACCGCCGATGGGTCTCAGCAGCCCTATTATGCCGCCCTCAGCGCGGGGCAAACAATAATCACTACTCCCTTTAAGTCTGCCGTTGACGACAATATGGTCGTAGCTGTTGCTGTGCCTGTTGTAGCCAGCAACTACATCGGGTTAGTGGGTTTCTTACCTGGACAAGCCCTATGCACAACAATGGCCGATGTCGACTTCGGAGAAACCGGTTACGCCTATATGCTCGATGGCGAGGCCACAACCATCGCCCATCCCAACTATGATCTAGTCCTGCAGCGGGATAATGACCTGGAAAACGTAAAAACCGATGCCAGCCTGCAAGGGCTAGTTACCATTCAACAGGCGATGCTGGAGGGTAACGCTGGTACTGGGCGTTATGATTATCATGGAAATGACCGTATGCTAGGTTATGCGCCAATCCCCGGCACTAATTGGTCCTTGGCTTTTGCTGCAGAGACTAGCGAGGTGCTTAACCGCCTTGTGTCAATGCGGCAATTTCTTATTGTTTTTTACCTTGCCGTGCTTGCTGTTGCCATAATCAGTGCTATCCTTTTAGGTGGGGCAATAGCCAGACCAATTACCCAGGTTGCTAACTTAGCACAAACTATTGCCGATTATGACCTCACGGTTACGGTGCCACCCCATCTGCTGCGCCGTAAAGACGAAGTAGGCCAGCTGGCCCACTCGTTTGCAGCTACCTTAACTATGCTGCAAGAGTCACTCGGCATCATGAATGGTTTTGCCCAGCGTCTAGCCGCAGCTAGCGCCCAGCTTAACGAAAACGCCCAAACCGTAGCGGCCGATGTCCAAGAATCTACTGCCTCCACCGAAGAAATCGCCGCCGGTATGGAGACTATCTCGGCATCTGCCCAAGAAGTAACCGCGTCTAGCCAAGACATGGCCGCATCGCTCAGTCAACTAGCTACAGATGCTGGCGCAGCTCAGGTAAGAACCGAAGAGGTAAAGCAACGCGCCCAAGCCCTCAGCGCCGACGCTAACAAGGCTAGCGAAACATCTAACCGTGTCTACGTTGAAATTAGGGGGCAGGTTACAGCTGCCATTGAACGCATGCAAGTGGTGGAACGTATTAACGACCTGACCCAAACCATCTCCACCATTGCCGCTCAAACCAACCTGCTTTCACTTAACGCTGCCATTGAAGCCGCCCGTGCCGGTGAGGCCGGCCGCGGATTTGCTGTGGTGGCCGATGAAGTGCGCAAACTGGCAGCTCATTCTGGCGAGGCCGTCGCCAATATTAGCGATCTTACCACAGAGGTAGGAGAAGCTTCAAAGCAGCTGGTTGCGGCCGCCAACCGCGTTTTGGCTTATATTAACGACACCGTTAATAAAGATTACGAAGCCATTGTCGCCGTAGGCGATCAATACCAAGCCGACGCAGCCGCCCTCTCTGAGGCAGCTGCTGCCTCCAGCAGCATGAGTCAGGAAGTGCTCAGCATGGTGGAAGAAGTTAACCAGGCCATTGAATCCATTGCCGCCACTGTAACCCAGAGTGCCGCCGGTGCCAGCCAAATCAGCGCTGGCTCCATAAATAGCGCCCAGGCAGTAAACGAAGTCAGCCAGCTAGCTTCTAACATGTCGGCAGCCTCGCAAGAGTTGCTGCAAATAGTTAAGCAGTTTAAACTCAGTTAGGCCCGCAGGGGATATTGCCTAACAAAGCGAATAGAAGTGTAGGGCGCGGGCAACTCTCCAAGCCAGATGAACCTTTACCCCAAAACCCATAAGTCCAATTAGTTGTTCCAACCAGTGAACAGATTTTCCCGCGCCCCATTTAAAAGCGAGGCCCATTGTGGCCTCGTTTTCATGTGTGCAGCAGGGTTAGGTTTTGGTTACCTGCCAGTATTTCGGCAATCGCATACGGGCCGGATAGGGTCTCTCCCCTATGGGTGTCCTAAGATTGCGGGGTATCTGTAGGGGCCGGATCCTATCCGGCCCAGGGCTGGTGCAGCTAATGCAACAGCCCCTTTCATGAGCCGCTCCAAGATTTGCGGCCCCTTCAAATTCGGTTCCATAGTTCACATCGTTGTTGAAGAAGAGCGTTACATGGTCGCAGTAAATCGCTGCCAAGGATATGGTCTGTTAACCACTGCTTCTATAACTATTACGAAAATGCATTGGTAGAGTCGTTGAGACTTAACAGAAGACCATAGCCTCAGAGTCTAAAGATTGATTGCGCACCTGATAGTTGAGTTGCTCGGCCACCGCCGAAAGGCACATCTCCAATAGAAACCTCTTTCCCTAGTAAAAATAACTAACTTCTTTAATGTGTGTTGGGCAGGGTTTCCAAGCGCGCTATAGAATCATAAATAAAATCGATGAGGAGGCAGTATATGCAGTCAGGTAACGTCTTTCTAAACCAGGTCGACGAGCTGCTGGCAACTAACCATCTGTCCTGGCTATTAGGAGCAGGGACATGCGTAGACGCGAATATCCCTTTAATGATTCCCTTGACATCGCGTATCTTTGCCATTTGCGAAAGCCAGAGACGTAAGGACAGGGGGCGCGCTGCTAGGATCCTTCAGGCAATACAAGATGAACTGGGAGAAAAGGCTCATATAGAGCATATCCTGAATCAAATGGGTGACTATATAGCCATGGCTGAGCGGAGAAAAGACAATCGTGTAAAAATTGGAAGGTTGAGAAGTCAAGTAACTCCTGCAGAACTAAAACTACTACATACGACTGTCCAACGCTGGATAGCGGATACAATCCGATGGGGTTATGTCCCCCCTTCTCAGGATAGGGATGAGCAAATTGGTGAAAAGGGCAGTTCAATTGTAGACAAAAGTATACATGAAGAATTTGTTAAGGCGTTATTTGATCGTGGTCAAGCTGGTATTGAAAACCGTAGGGTTCCAGTGCAATTTTTTACAACCAACTACGACACTCTATTAGAGGATTCACTGGCTCTTTGCCGACTATCCTATTGGGACGGGTTCTCTGGAGGTGCTGTAGCTTTTCATTGCCATCAATACGGCTCTGATCCTCCCCCTGGGGTCCGTGCACATGTCGTTAAGCTTCATGGGTCAATAGACTGGCATTTGGGGCCAGATAACCGAGTATACCGTATGCGGGATGGCGATAAATGCACTGAAACTGGTGGGAAGGTGCTTATTTACCCTCAGGCTACCAAATATTTAGCAACGCAACGTGACCCGTTTGCTGCCCAGTTTGACGTTTTCCGTAGGAAGCTGAATCTGCAAGCAGAAAATGTACTCGCTATTTGCGGCTATAGTTTTGGAGACGAGCATATTAATAGCGAAATTGAATTAGCATTGGAGCACGAGGATAACAAGACAACGCTGCTTGTTTTTGCGGAAAAACCGAATAATATTTTGGAGTCTTGGATGGTCCGTAGAAAATGGGGCCATAGGTTGTACATTATGACAGCCCAAGGGTTATATGTTGGAAATCAAGGCCTAGTCTACAAGCCCCCAACAGATAAGACTTTGGAGTGGTGGACATTCTCCGGGGTCACGAGACTTCTTAAAAGTGGGACTGAAATTGCGTTAAGGGAGTGGATTGAATGAAGACTTTCACTCTAGTTGAAGACCTTCGAATAGGCCATATAATCGAGGTTGCCGGGGCGGCTCTACAGGTAGAACTATCTAGTGGGGTAACAGAACTTACTCGAACATATGATGGCCGCGTATATCCTCTTGGCCAAGTAGGCAGTACCGTCAAGATTCATTTTGGCCGCAGGCTGCTATTTGGTTTTGTAACTTTGCTGCGCATGCGCTCAGAGGAAGAGCTTGAGTCAAGCCCACCTATTTCCCCAGATGCCGATCAACGCGTTATGCATGTCCAGCTATTTGCTGAAGGAGTTTGGGATTCTGTTGAGGAGAGACTCCATTTCGTCCGAGGCATTACCACTTATCCCCTGCCACGCCAGGGTGTGTTTTTGCTTACTACGCAAGAGGCGGAAATACTATATGAGGCAGCAGAGGGACAACGTGACAGTAAATGCGATCCATTGGTCCCATTTGCTCATTATGTTGGGGTAGAAGGTGTCTCGTGTCGTGCAAACGTAGACAAAATGTTTGGACTACATTGTGCTGTGCTAGGCTCTACAGGTTCTGGCAAATCTGGGGCTGTAGCCACCTTGCTACATGCCGTACTAGAACATAAACCTATTGCAGGGACGGAATGCTGCCATCCGCGAATTGTATTGATAGATCCTCATGGCGAATATGGTACTGCTTTCGGGTGCCGGGCCCAGGTCTACAGGGCTTATGACCCTATAGGGGGGGAATCAACTCTCGATGAACCAATCATCTTGCCGTACTGGCTAATGTCGGGGGAGGAGTTTCGTTCACTTGTTATTGGGAAAACAGAGCGGGAAGCTACACTGCAGAACAATGTTGTCCACAAAGCGCTAGTGCATGCGCGTCTAGCCGCAATGGGGCTTGTGGGGCCAGCGCCTAACGGCTTTCTTGATGCTCCTCCCTCTGGCCTGACTGAGGCTGTTGAAAAGGAGATTCACATATTTGAGCAAGAGCCTAGCGAGGCTCAAGGGCGCTGGATCGAGACCTTTGATAGCGACAAACCTTATCCGTTTTGTCTGGATGAGTTCTCAAATCACATTAGATATGTCCAAGCTGGCCGGATATCAGGCGGCAAACATACGAGCATTACACCAAGCGATTATAGTAAGAGCCCCCAGAAAGCCGTGTTGGATAAACTTGCTGTATTACGCAACGATCCGCGACTGAATTTTATGATGGCCGAATGGAGCACCGAATCAGCCCCGCTTGAATCAGTCATAGCTCAACTGGTTGGCGAAATTGAAGGGGATACCGAACGGCAAAAGGATATTCGCATATTAGATATCTCGGGCCTTCCAAATGAGGTAGCAGGACCATTAACCGCTGCTGTCGCTAGATTGCTTTTCCAGTATAAGCTATACCAGACGGAAACTGAACGGGCTCGAGACCCAGTTGTTCTAGTATGTGAGGAAGCGCATCGCTATGTTCCGAATCAAGGGGAGGCAGAATACGCTGTTGCTCAGAAAGCTATTAGACGTATTGCGCGTGAGGGGAGAAAGTACGGCCTAGGATTAATGCTTGTTAGCCAACGCCCAGCTGATATTGAAAGCACAGTCATTTCCCAGTGTGGGACTTGGCTAGTATTGCGACTCACAAACGATGTAGACCAGAAGCATGTTGCACGATTCCTTCCAGATAGTTTGTCCGAAATGGTGCGTGCACTACCAACCCTTGCTCAACAGGAGGCCATATTTGCTGGACAAGGGGCAGCCTTGCCGGCACGCGTAAGAATATCAGATTTACCGGTGGAGAAGTTACCGCGGTCTGCAGCGGCCAAGTTCGCTCAGAGTTGGGTGCAGCCAAGGCTGACAACAGAAGAGTTAAGAATTGTAACCAAGCGTATGGCGCCATCTATACAAGAAGAGGGTTAAGATAGCAGGGGGGCTATCCGGAAACTCAGGCGTTTTAACACATTACTTGGTGATGGCCGAACAAAGTGCTCGTTTTAGTTGGTAGCGCATCTCAACCATTGTAGACTCCGTTGCTGCTAGGGTTTACGCAAAGCAGAAGCGAGGCTTACTCTAGGGCCTCGCCACTGCTTTGCGTGTGATCCCGGGATGCCATTCTGGGAACACTGGCCTAAGCAGGTTAAGTGTACTCTTAAGGCGCGTGATTTGCCCCTGCGTCTAGCGTTGTATGCTTGAAGTAACTTAATCAGCTTTGACCTTTTCATCCCCACCTTTCCCAGCTTCCCCTTCAATCCCGCCCAACAAAGGGTACATTAGTTGAGGGCCTTGGTTATTTACACCATTGCTTTACTATATCTATTTCAGGTGAGATTCAGCAATGCCTGGCTTAAAACTTGTTTAGGGACGATCTGTAATCCCCCTCTACAAGTTGTTACATTCACCCTTTATACTCCGTACAATTACGGAGTTTTTTCTTGCCCATTTTAGGCCAGTTGGCAGCAAGTAGGGCCCCTTACGCCCTTGCCAACACCCCTCCGCCTTTGTCCGCCCGCCTAGAACCCATCCACTTCAAACAAACTCCCGGTTCGCCGCCCAGTTGGCCAGTGCTTATGCTAGAAGCACCAGGTTGGCCAACCATTCTGGTGAGTTGGGAGGTGAAGATAAATGGCCCTTACTAAGACGCCGATTAGCAGTCGCCTAGTGCTGGTGCTGCAGACGGGGGTTGACGAGGAAGACGGTGAGCCGATTCTGCGCAGCACATCCTTTAGCCGTGTTGCTCCAACCGCGCTTGATGAGAACGTGCATACTGTGGCCCAGGCTTTGGCCGGATTGCAGGAGCACACCCTGTTCGCAGTGCGCCGCGTTGACGACAGCAAACTCAGTGACCAGTAGGCTTAGCTAGAGCAAATTTCGAAGAAAGGAGGTGACTCCCCGTGGCAGTTACCTTGCAAATGTCGTTTGTTACGGAATTGGGCAGGACTGTTTCCATCAGCATCCCCGATCCGAAGCCAGGCGTTACCGAGGCTGAGGTGCAGCAGGCGATGCAGACGATTATCGATGAAAACGTTTTCACGTCCGCGTCGGGCAATCTGGTTCAGATTAAGGCAGCTAAGATTGTAGCCCGCGAAGTGACCCCGCTCTTCCCAATCGAGTAAACCCAGATAGGCGCCAGGCCAGGCTTGGCGCCTATTCATTCCATTAAAACGAAGGAGGTGAGCCTATGCAAGATCTTTTGCCGCTAATCGCTAACGTCGGTTTCCCTGTGGTGCTATCAATGTACCTGCTGGTACGCATCGAAGGGAAGCTGGAAGTACTGAGCGCAGCCATTAGCGATCTAACAAAGGCCATCATGAGTAGCCGGTGATCGGCCCAGAAGACGGCTTCTGGTGCAGAAGTCGTCTTCTGTATCACTAAACTCGCCCTGCGCCTGATCATTAACTACACCCTCCCCCTCCCCTTCGCGCAATTCTCATTACCCCTTATCCCAGTTACATATTAGGGAGCGGTATCATACGCTTTGTTATTAGCTTTTGCAGCGATAAGGAGATTCTGTCGCTGCTTCCGCCTCAGGAGTATGATGAAACGAATGCTCCTAACTGAAAATCTGGGAGGTGAAAATGAATGAAGCTTGTCGACGGCAATATCTTTGGATTCTGGATGTTCATCGTCGTTTCAGTGTTTACGGTTTGGGTGATGGAGCAGTCGAAGCGGGGCAAATTTACCGTGACACTGCGCCGCATCGCCGGGCTAGAGGCACTGGAGGAAGCCGTTGGTAGAGCTACCGAGATGGGTAAGCCAGTGCACTACACTCCTGGCCTCGGCGACATTATCGGTAACAATGCTGCCGAAACCTTTGCCGCATTGGAGATCCTTACCTACGTAGCCGATCTATCAGCGCGCTACAGTGCCGACTTGGTTGTCACTATTCGTCAGCCGAACGTCTTCCCGCTGGCACAGGAGTCAGTGAGGCAAAGCTTCCTTTCGGCCGGCAAACCAGAGATGTATCAAGAAGATACGGTGCGCTTTATTTCCAACAACCAAGACGCTTACACTTCCGGCGTCGTCGGTATTCTGCACCGCGAGCATGCTGCCGCCAACATCATGGCGGGCCTGTTCATGGGCGAGTCGCTCCTGTTGGCCGAGGCTGGTGCACAAATTGGCGCTATGCAAGTCGCCATAACTGCATCAACCACCCAGCTGCCGTTCTTCGTGGCCGCCTGCGACTACACCATCATTGGTGAGGAACTGTTTGCTGCCGGTGCCTATGTATCGCAAGACAAAATTAAGCTGGGCGGTATCGCAGTGCAGGATTACTTCAAGCTAGCAGTGATGGCAGTTATCGTGCTCGGCACTATCTTTGGTTCGTCCGGAAGCACTGTTATCAAAGAACTGCTCACCAAGTAAACGGATTACGCCTTAAGGAGGTGTGACAAATGCGCAAAGAAATTCCCTTGCTAATTACCTTTGTGGTAGCTGTAATTGTCATGCTCAGTCAGATAACAACTGGGCCACTCCCAGTCGTATTCAAAGATCACATCAGCCCATGGATGACGCTAGTATCAGCCTTTGCTGTTGGCCTAGC
>CALNBW010000070.1 GCA_937874815.1 uncultured Bacillota bacterium
AGGCCTCTGGTCAGTGGTGGCCGACGGTTCACCCCCACGTGCGTGGGGAGCATGCTGACCACATGATAGCCGTTGCCTGTTGCGACGGTTCACCCCCACGTGCGTGGGGAGCATCCTGTAGCGCATCAGCTTGACGGGAGAGCTTGCGGTTCACCCCCACGTGCGTGGGGAGCATTCCTTGTCCAATGTCTTAATCTCAAAGTCTGCCGGTTCACCCCCACGTGCGTGGGGAGCATGCTGGGCGCTAGCGATTGCTTTTCTCTTGCAGCGGTTCACCCCCACGTGCGTGGGGAGCATAACAAGCCAGCGACTAAGCGCCAGGCACAAGACGGTTCACCCCCACGTGCGTGGGGAGCATGAGAGCAATACTATCCCTTGCCTTGTTGTTAGCGGTTCACCCCCACGTGCGTGGGGAGCATCTCTACGGCAAAGACAGCCAGAACAAGGCAGACGGTTCACCCCCACGTGCGTGGGGAGCATTTATAGGGCACCACGTAGGCAAATCCCAATTGCGGTTCACCCCCACGTGCGTGGGGAGCATCTCACGGTCTATCCCTCCTTTTTAGGTCGCCTCGGTTCACCCCCACGTGCGTGGGGAGCATACTTAGGAAACGCGATAAATGCGGGGCTGGTTTTCAAAAATGCCCCGCAAGTATCAAATCAGCTATAAGCTAGACTGGTGCAATTGAAAGCAGCCCAAATCCATAGGCCTTTCCAGGCCCAATTCCGGACTTTAGAGCGGCCCTAAACAGGACAGGGTCTCTTATCTCCAATATACCCTCAAACAGAACTCCTTGAAGAGTCTTATTGCCTAGATAACTACGGACCCGCTCGCTTGCGCCGGCGGCCGCAATGACAACCTGTCGTGGCTTAAAGCCATGATGGGTGGCCATCCTAACCAGCCAAGCAATCTGGTCTTCTTCTCTATAGAGAGGAACCCTTCTCCCATTTCTTCTTTGCCCATCGGGACTTGACTTGGTATCAACCTTTTTGGTTACATTCGCGCGCAAACGAAAACGAACCAACTGTCCTTCGTTTAGACTGCTATAAGCACCCGCTACTGACTTGACCGCCGATGCTGGCATGCTGTCATTAACAACTAGATAGTCTTGAGGCAGGAAAGCCCATGTTGGTTTTGTTCTTGACTGAACATAAAGCACCCACCCAGCTGCACGACTGTATTCTAGACGATACAAGACCCCGAAATGCGATCTAGCCTTAGAAGTTGGGTCTAGAACATCCGGAAATGCTTGCATCACCCTACTATGCATTGCACCCACATCGCGGACATCTTTCTGCACCATGGCAGAGGACGGATTCAGGTGAAGAAATGACAAGTACACGCTATCCCTCCTCCTTCGCTGGCACTGTAATAAAACCAGTGCTTACATAGCGAATACCAAACAGCCTGCGAGAAAAATCTAGCGGAACATCTACTCGTCGGTCATTACCATGGGCGTCAGACTGCTCCAAAACTAAGCGGATGTTGGGTTCCTCATTAGGGTAGAGCAAAGGATATTCTGTAAGAACCGTCTCCAAAGCACCCTTTTGCAGGCCATCAAACAAGTATGGAGGTAAGGCTGGCACGTATGACTTGCGTCCCAAGAACAGAGGCCAAACAGGTTGACGTAAAGCATCATGTAGCCTAGACAGGAGCTGTGTATCAGCACTCTGCAAGCCAACCAGGAAAACAGCGTCCTGCAGGAAATACCGCCAACTTAGCACGGATTCAGGCTTGCTCTTATTAGCTTTAGCCACCCCATAGCTACGACCGCCAAGCTGGCCGCCCCCTACCGACTGAAAGTCTACTCCCATTTTGCCAGGTCTATCTATACGCACCCCCATACGCAATGCACTCAGCTGCGCTAGAGTGGGTAAAGTACTATGGTGCTCAGGATTTTCGAGGCGCGGCTTGCCAAGAGCAGCACAAAGAAGGCCAATAACTCCGGATTTTGATGGTTCTAACCCGGCGTCTCGTTCGGTGAAGCGACTACTTACACCCCATGACTGCATCGGTCCTTCTAGACGTAAGAGCAATGTCTTCACGTCTATCACCTCAGTTCTGACTGTTTCTTAACACTCTAAGAACCTGTTGCTGCAGATCGGGGAACGATGTTTCGAGGCTAATACCGTCCATGCCATGCTCAGCAAGTGGTAGATATGTTGATAGGCCAACATATTCAATGCCTTCTTTCCCATAGATGGATGTCAATTGCCTCCAATGGCTCAGTAGTTGGGATGCTGAAGTAGCCAGCAAATCTTTATTTGCTCCCCAGATGGCGTTAGTGAATGCATTAGCTAGGGACCAGAGACCGCGTTCGCGAACTACAACCATGATTAAGGACGGAGGATTCTGTGCCGCTGAGTTATTCTGCTTACCCGTGGGAACAGCCTTAACCATGCCTTCCAAGAATGCATGTGCTACATGTATGGCCGTATCTAGGTCGCCATGAAGGTTGCTTATTAGCTGGTCTAAATCAAGGTTAGCATAGCGATAATAGCAGGAACTATTGTAAAGGATTGTCCCTAGCATGGCCGCGCCAACTCCCTCGTCATCTGAAGCATCCCGCAGATCATCTACTGCAGTGTAATAATCAAACTCGTTGGCAACAGCGTGGGTGGAAAACGCATGGGACATTTGCACGGCAGCATCAACATTCTTTATCGGATGATCAGCTATCATTCTTCCGAATAACGCCAAATCCACGATATCACCGCCTTGGAGGGCAGATAACAAGATCTTCCCCAAAGAATCGTTCTTATTCTTCTTCTTTGCTTTCGCCTGGGTTTCGGCCTTATCAGCCAATTCAACCAACTGGGTCCAGTTTTCCGAACAGATTTGTACCAGCCTTTGCAGTTCACTTTCCCCGACCATAAGCAAGTATTCGGTCCTCATGTCTTTGAGTTCAAAACCCATCAGCTCAATCGCGGTAACAGCAACATCCGTAGCCTGCTGTATATCAACGCCTGCGACGTCCCTTAACCGGGCTGCAAGCTCCGTGGCAAGCTTCCTGGTGCGGTAAGAAAACTGCTCCAAAGTAACAAACCCCGTAGCATACATATATTCCCGGATGGCTCTTTTTTGGCATTGGCTAGAGATACGCGCCCGCCTGGTCCCACCAAATATGCAATTTTTGGGGGCCCCAGTATCATCACGATTCAAGTTAGATAGAGCAAAGTTCTGTAGTAGATGAATCTCCACGAACATTTTATTCCTCTCCTCCTTTTTTCCCTACGTAGAATGCGCGGCTCCAATCCCACTGAATAGGGTGTCCCGGCCAGCCCCACGCCCGCAAGTCGCAAAGTAGCTGTGCCCAATCTACAGGAACTGACTTACTCGTAAGTAAGCTTACAGCCTGCCGCAAATGCTCATGCAGTTCATTACGAGGACAAGCAAGCATGGCTTCTAGGCGTCGCCTTAATGGTTCAAATAGCAGCTCGTCAGTATCCGCACTGCCGCCATCAAGACGATTTTTTTCAGCGTATTTACGCAATGAATCTCCTAAGTTAAACCGTTGCTTCTCTAATTCTTCCGGTGAAAAGCACAACAGACTTGAAGCAAAAAGCGCTGCCACTAATAGATAGTCTTGCTCTTCTTGGGGTGTCCTTAGCTGCTGCAAGAGGCCATATGGTATGTAAGAAAACAGCAGATATAGTTGATCATCCTCGTACATCAGCCCCCGACGTAATGCAGCCAACTCCCCTTTTTTATCTTTGGCAACAAGGCCCTGTAACCAGCCAACAAAGGCCATATCTCTAGGCGATGGTGCTATCGTCTTCTTCATCGTCTTCTTCCTCCTTTCCTGCGTTATCTTTAAGGATTGCAAACAGGCGTCGGTGAAAAGCCGCATCTAGCGGTGCTAGTATAGCGAATGCTCTTTCCTCATGAAGTAAGCCAGCGCGCACCTCACCAAAGCAACGACTGGCTACCCGGATGAGTTCCTTTCGCCAGGATTCCCGCGTCGTTAAGAAACCGTGCTGTGGCAGGTCAAACAACGTTCGGTAAAATGATTTGCCCAACTCAGCCCAAAAACGAGTAACAAGACCAAAGCTTTTTGCCAAGGTTCTAAAGTTATCTAGGCTCCGCTGCACTTCTCTACTGGTGATTTTGCCTGTCCACAGATAGCCCATGGCCTCATCTCGATAAGCTCGTTTGTCCATGGCCTCATCCAGATAAGCTCGCTCGGCAAGAGCCCAGGTAAGGACCTCCGCCGTACGTAGCAAATGTCTACCAACCCTACTAGCCATACGCATAAGCTCATTTAGATCATCTAACAGTTCCGGGTTGTCGAAGTATACGCTTGGGATCGGCAACCGCTCTCTACGCCACAGATCTATTTTGGCTGCTTTGCGCGGGTCTGTGGCTATGCCCACAACTGAATAACCGATTATCGACGGTAGGTTGAGCCGGTAGGCTTTAGCTCCGCGGCCTACTATATATGCAATCCAGTCGGTTAACTGCGGCACTGTGTGTTGCTCGCTAGTGCGCAGAAGCGCGTTGGTATACTGCCAAACGGCTTTTTCCTTGTTGAGCCGAAGAGGTTGC
>CALNBW010000071.1 GCA_937874815.1 uncultured Bacillota bacterium
GCCGTTTGTCAGCTGATCGCAACGCTAGATGTTGAAATACCATCTGAATTCCCGGGCAACATGATCAGTACCCCCAGCAGTGTCTACTGGGCTATGGTTAACGTCTACAGCGAAGCCATTGGATTTGATATGCGTGAATATGCTGGTGAAAAAGTGCGGCTAGAGATTCTTAGCGTTGCAGAAAACCTGCAAGAACGGTTAGCAGGACAGTATGAGTTTCCTTCTAGGTTCGGAGAAAGCGGGAGGGCGCTAGCCGTACGTAAGGATAACCAGATTATCGGTGCGTGGCTAGACCAGACTGGCAGGTATGGTTACTCACTAACTGGTGAGAGCATAGAAAGTATTACCGGTCTGCCAGTGGAAGACTGGCTGGATGAATTACGCAGCGCGGGAGAGGGCGCGGCGGCAAAAACTGTAATACCGGGAACGGTTATACAGGCCTATTTTTCGGCTTATGCCGACGATGATTATGGCCTCGCCTTTGGGGAACTAAGCAGCAGGTTCATGTTAGAGCATGTTTTTAGCAATCTAGATGAGCACAAACTTTTCAACGCTGACTTTCAGCTGTTTCCCAGCGGTGCTAAAGCTGAAGTGATCAGCGTAGTTGAGCAGGACTACCCCGAGTCGGATTTGGTAGCAGGTAATAGAAGACTCTTTCGTGTCAGATTCAACTTGGAATTGCCTGCGAACGTTGTGTCCACATACACCGAAGGTATGAACGAGCGTTTCTTCTGCATGGTCCGAACCCTAGACAAGTTGGGCTGGAAGATCGACGCGATTGCGACTGGCTTCTAGCGCTGTTTTAACGTTATGCCATATTGTGCCTGATAAGGGATGTACACTTATGGCACATCTTTTCCAGTCCTTGTTAAGACCCAGGGCATCATTTGTTTCATTGGGGAGATTGGTATGCGAAAAAATGTATGGATTGCTAATGATTGTGGATACGTAACCTTTCGGAACGCCAAAGCATTTTTTGAGACATCAGTTGAGAAGTATAAAGGAAAAACGACTTTGTGGATAAACCACTATGGTTATTATGAGGATGCTGATCTAGATCACTTAAGAGCACTATACATTGAGGTTGAGAAGATAATCAAAAGCGGGGGTATTAAGCAAGTTAGGCTACGAGCTTCAGATGGAGAGGAGTTGGACTTCTGGAGCGACCTAGGCTTTGAGGTAGAGCTTAGCATAGCTAATGCAGAAGGAGCCGAAAGTACGATTTTACTTAAAAGTTTGCATAAGCCTTTCTTCAGATTGTTGGAGAGGTGTCACAATGCCTCCCGTTGCTTTTGATCTTAACAGGCCCCCGACTGATAGCATCGCCGCGCTACCAGCGGGGGGTTTTGTTTAGAGATTAGCCCTTTCATACTCATCTTCCGCCCAAACGTCTTAGGTCAGATAGCCGCTCGACATAATTCTTTGGAGAGGGGCTTGTTAGGCAGGAGCACCAACGAAACAAGGAGAACAAATGGCATTAGGAACATATTGTTTGAAAAGCGGGGCGAGTATCATGCTGATAGCAGGTGGCAAATTACAGCAAGGGGAACTGCAGGGCAAGGTGGCTATCGTAACGGGGGCGGGGAAAGGTATTGGTTATGAGGCGGCGCGAGCGCTGCTCTGGTTAGGGGCTCTTGTTATCATAGCGGAGGTAGATCAGGCTAGAGGCAAGCAAGCGGAGGAGCAGTTGCAGCGCGAGGTTGGCTCTAAAGCAGTTGTTTTTCATCAAACAGATGTAGCTAGCCCAGCTAGCGTGAGGAGCCTGTGTCAGTTCGCCCATAAGCAGTTTGGTAAGGTTGATATCGTCATCAATAACGCCGCCCTGCCTATAGTAGGTGCTGTGCATGAGCTACCTATGGAGCAATGGGACAAGAGCTATGACGTTAACTTCAAAGGACCTTTGCTTTTGACACAGTGCTTACTGCCAGCGATGCTTGAGCGCGATCAGGGTGTGCTGGTTTTTGTATCTTCATCAGGGGCAGCCCCCTATTTGGGAGGATATGAGGTATTTAAGACTGCCCAAACTGAATTGGCGAATACTATTGCGGCTGAATTAGAGTCGAGCAACATCGCTGTCTTCACCATTAGCCCGGGGCTAGTTGCGACCGCGTCTGCTGCTCAAGCAATTGAGCAAATAGCTCCTCTCTATGGCATGACCGTGCAGGAGTTCTATGCCCTCAACAGCGAACACTTGCTATCAGTGGAAGCTGCGGGAGCAGGCTTTGCTGCGGCCGTTGCCTTAGCAGAGCAGTATAAGGGCACTGAGATTGGCTCGATTCAGGCACTCATGGACGCAGGTATAACCGTCACACAGCCAAATGGCCAAGGCAGTGATAGCGCACCTGCTAACTCTGATAACTTGGTTGCAGCCCTACAGGCGGTTACAACTATTTTTCGCGAGCAAGCGGCTGGATGGCAGCAGAGGAATATCTTTGAGCGTCAGTGGGTACTACGTGATTTCAAGAAACGGGTAGGGGATACACCTGAGGTTTTCTTGCAGCACTTAGATGCTATGGAGCTCGTAATTCGGGCAACCGGCTTCCTTGGTGCAGCTAGCTATCAGAAATTAGAACGTTTGTCTGTCTATTATCGGCACCTGCTGCAGTTAATGAAAGGATACGAGCGTAATCCAACTAAAGTAGTAGAGCAAACTGCAATTATTGAGGGTTGGCTGAGGGATATCGCCTATGTATTAGCTAGGGCCCACCCTATTGTGTAAGCCGGCATTGTAAATGAGAACGGGGACAGTAAGGAGGATTAGGGGGTTTGGATATGAGTCGATGGCGGCAGCTAGTGGTGGTGGCGCTCATAGCCCTATTGCTTGTTGGTTGTCAACCGCCAACGGTAGCGGAGGCACAGGAGCTTGAGGTAATTCGCTTGCAGCGTGGCGATCCCTTGCCTGTACTGCCGAAACAAGTGAGTGTAACTTTCACCAATGGCAGGCGAGGTGTGCTGCCGCTCTCTTGGGATTTGCTAAAAGGGTATGAAGGAGCTCCGGTTTGGGAAGATATGGCCATTAAAGGGTACATTAAGTCTGGCCTGGGGCACTACACAGTTACACAGTTAGTTGAGGTAATTAAGGCAGAGCCAAAACCGGGTGATACCCCTGCTCCTTACACGCTAGATGAAAACAACCTACAGGAGAAACTGCCGATGACTGGGGAAGTTAATTTTAGATGGTCAGGTTTGGAGCTAGATAGTAAGCTACGTGAAGAACTGCAGATTAAGTTTTTTAAAGCGAGATATATCACTCACGTGTTTGTGTTTGGAGACTTATTCTTCGTTGATCCTCAAGGAACGCCGATCACAAAAGATGGTTATATTTATTACCCTGTCAGTAACGTTGCTCATTTCGAGACCTACGACAGATTTGCTCAGTTCATAAGACGTACTTACACCCCAGATATGGCTAACTTTTTCTTACAAGATAAAAAGCATATGTTTGTTGAGGGGCAACTCTATGCTGTCGATTTTGGGTGGGGAACGACAACGGTTGATACGGGCGTTTATGAGGCAAAGGTTATAGAGGTGGATGAGCGGAAGATCGTTATTGAGCTTACGATTGAACGCCTAACTGGAGAGCCGGAAACTTACTATAACGATGTTAGCGGGCTGGAGTTTCAACTTATAGATGGTGAATGGTTAATCTCCAAGCAAGAGTTCGAGATTGCCTAGTGTTACTACCACTCCATAGTGTCCAGAGATAGACGGTGTTAGTTGTCCA
>CALNBW010000072.1 GCA_937874815.1 uncultured Bacillota bacterium
CCTTAGGCGGTGCCATGGCGGGCAAGAAGACGTTTTGTGCCACGGCCGGGCCGGGCAACGTGCTTATGCAAGAGCCCATTTCCATGGCCGAGATGATGCGCATCCCGGTAATTTGGTTTGTGCAGCAGCGCGGGGGCCCTTCCACTGCTACTGTGATTTACTCGCAACAGGAAACGCGACTCACCTGCCTCGGGGGCAACGGCGAGGGGTGTCGCCTAGTATACTCCACGTCTAACCACCAGGAGGTGTTTGATTATGCCATCAAAGCCTTTAATAATGCTTGGCGTTATCGTTTCCCCACCTTTGTGTTGGGCGATGGTTATCAGGCAAAAATGCGCGAAGCCGTAACCTTATATGATCCTGAAGCGCACGGTGTCGAGTTGCAAGCAACGAGCCGCATGCTAGGGGGTGCAGCTGGAGATCAAATTCAGCATCACCGCAACACCTTCAATATTGAGGAAGAGCTCTACGAGATCCTGATGCGGCACATAGCTGATTGGCAGCAGATGGCCGGCGAGGTAGTGGAGTGGGCCTACGAGGGAGACCGGGAGCCTGATCTACTTTTAGTTGCTCATGGGGTAGTGGCGCGGGCCGTTATCGCTGCTTATCAGCAACTCAAAGCGTTAGGGCATAACGTGGCTTATTTCCGGCCCATTACCCTGCGCCCATTCCCCGACGAAGCGCTACAGCGGGCTGCAGCAAAAAGCCGCCAACTTTTAGTGGTGGAGTCGGCCTATGGTCAGCTCTTATCCATGGTGCGCGATTCTTTGTATGGCAAAACCCTCACGCCCATCGAGGGGATTTTGCGGCCAGGCCTTGGTATTACCGAGGAAGCTGTGGTAGAGCAAGCAGAAAGACTATTGGCGACAGGGAGGGAGCAGCCTTGCTAGTCATCCATGATCATAATCCAGCCATGCCGAAAGTCTGGAATCATGCCAGCAAACCGCATCGTTTTTGCCCCGGTTGTGGGCATGGCATTTTCCTCAAGGCACTGGGGCAGGCCATTGACGAACTGGACATTGCCGAGCGCACCGTCTTTGGCTGTGATATCGGTTGCTCTTTGCTGGCCTGGGATTTTTTGAACGTAGATAGTGTGCAAACCCACCATGGCCGTACTGTGCCAGTTGTGGTTGGCGCTAAGCGCGCCAATCCGGAATTAATTGTGGTTGCTTATATGGGAGACGGGGGAGGGTACGCAATTGGCGCTCAGCACCTAGTGAATGCGGCCATACGCAACGAAAAAATAACAGTACTTTTAGCTAATAACTCAGTTTATGCCATGACTGGCGGGCAGATGGCCCCAACTACCCTGCCTGGCCAGAAGACAGGCACCACACCCTATGGGCGTGACCCTGAGCTAACCGGGCAGCCCACCCTGGGGCCGGAAATGGTGGCAGCCATCACTGGCGATAGGGCCTATGTGGCCCGCGGCACGGTGGCCAACTACCCTCGCCTGAAGAGATATGTGAAGCTAGCCCTGGAAAACCAGCTGGCTGGGCGCGGTTTCTCCTTTGTTGAAGCCCTATCGGGTTGCCCTACTAATTGGCACACTAATGCTAAGCAGACCTGGAGCTATCTTGATGATGAGATGACCAAGTATTTTGAGCTGGGTGAGCTCAAGGTACCAGCACCAGCGGGCGAGGGGGAGAGCAAATGACGAAGAATCACTGGCGCATTGTAGTGGCAGGTGAAGGCGGGCAAGGCGTGCAATTGATCGGTGAAATTCTCGCTGAATCGGCCTATCGGGCTGGTAGGGAAGCCATTTATATCCCCAACTTCGGCGTGGAACAACGGGGCGGGGTCTCCATGGCCATGGTGCAGATCGCTGATCAGCCCCTCGGTGCCCCCAAGTTCGAGCAGGCAGATATCTTAGTTCCCCTGAGCCAGCGAGCCATGAAACGAACGCAAGGGTTTATCAAACAGGAGACGTTCTACATCTACGAAGCATCGGCGCTGGAGCCGCCTCATCTGCATGATGAAACGATCGGCCTGCAAGCCTGGGAAACAGTGGCTCCTGAGGCCTTTAGCTTGGCGGTGGGTAACCAGCCGCAAGATCCAAACCAACCGCCCGCAGGGCTAGGGCTAATGCCTAGCCGGGTTATTGGCATTCCCGCTGCTACCATAGCCCAGGCTGAGTTCAGACCCAAGGTGTTCAACATGATTATTCTGGGAGCCATTGTGGCTGTCAGTAACGTGTTGTCGCTCGACATGGTGAAGGAAGGATTGCTCGCCAAGTTGGGGGACAAGCTGCAGCATGACCCGGAGGTGAAGGAGCTTAATTTGCGGGCCTTAGCGCGCGGCGCTGCCTATGTGGCAGACAGAGCGGGGGAGGAGGTTCGGAAATGAGCAAAGAAGAGCGAGTATTTCTAGGTGAACGCAGCCAGGCCCCGCGCGGCAGTTGGACCGTTTACCCAGAGCTTTGCAAAGGCTGTGGGCTATGCATTGAGAAATGCCCCACTCATGTTATTACCTGGTCCGACCAGCCGGCCAACTATGGTACCTTACGGGTCAAGGTAGATGCATCCGGCTGCATCGTCTGCCGGCAATGCATGTTCCACTGCCCCGACGCCGCTATTTACGTGCAAGTTGATAGGCCAGCCAAACGGTAGGTATCCGAAACAGGGCGGGTCGGCCAGCGGGTGCCCCCTTAT
>CALNBW010000073.1 GCA_937874815.1 uncultured Bacillota bacterium
AAACTCGCCTAAGCTCAAACAGTTGGCCGCTTTTAACCGTCGCTGTCTAAGCACCCTTCATTTGAGGCCCCAATGCGCTTTACGCAGGACCAACGACCTTCTTCTAACCTTTAGGGGGTGCCGGGGTATGAAAATAGCAAAAAAGGGGTTGTTGCAAGATACGATGCAACAGCCCCTTTTTGCTTCCCTATTCTAGCGTGCTAACTTCAGCATCTGCATCAGGGCTGTGGCCAGATCAGCGCGGGAGGCCGTGGTCTGCGGAGCGAGCTTCTGGTCTGCTTCCAGCTGCAGCAGCTTTAATTCCAGGGCAATAGCTACATGCCCCTTATACTCCTTGCTTACTGCGGCTGCATCCGTAGCGGTAAGTGAGAAAATATTGGACATGGAAGCGATTTTATCATAGCCCAGGGCCCGAATGGCGTAGAGCGCCAGTTCTTCCCGGCGTAACGGCTGAGTCTTGACGATTGCCTGCCCCTTGCTTAGCCGTTCCGTCTGCTGTTCCACGCTAATGCCGGAAGCGTTCGCCAACAGTTCCAGCCAGTCGCCGACAGTGGCGGTGGCATCAGGACGGTATTTGCCATCAGCAGGGACGGGCAAGATGCCGACCTTAGCTAAGAAGGCGATGTCGGCCTCCGCTGGGTGTCCAGCAATATCTTTTGGCAGCGTTCTCGCCGCGTCTTTTACGGGCTCGCCCCGATAATCCAGCGGCTGCATGTCTTTAGCACTGAAAGTCGTGCTAGGTACGGGTGCCTGCGTATAGACCAAAGTGATGGGGTTCTTGGCGTTCCCTTTTGTGTTTTCCACCGCAAGAGGCTGCACGTAAGGCTCTGCCACGCGATATTCTAGATGGAAGGGGTAAGCTTGCCGCAGTTTAGCATGCGCCTGCTCTAGCGATAGACTCCCCTGTTTGGCCGGGAATGTGGTCTCCACCCAGGTTAGGTCATAGGAGGTAATAGCCGGCTTTTGGCCCGCAAAGACAGTAATACCGAAACCGTTCTGGGGGAAAGGAATGCCGTTTACCAAGCGTCGGTAGTTGAAGTGGTAGCTAAGCTGATTTTCCTCTTGGTTAACAGTTTCCGGCCTCACCAATTCGACTTGTTTGGCTTTGCCCGGGTTCATCTTTTCCAGATAGGCGCGGGCTAATTGCTCCGCCGCATCCCAACTAAGGGTGCCTTTGCCGTCGTTGCTCTCTTGCGGCACGGTTGTGTAGTAACTGTAGATCTCACCCGTTTTGGCGTCTAGAGCAACTGTAACATAGCGCCTGTTGCGCCCCTCGGATTCATCCTCAAACGACAAATTCCAATGTCGTTGCTCCGGGTACTGCCAGTTAGCAGTCAGGCGTGCATTTCTAAGTTTGCATGCTTTAGCAATGGTAAAGATCTGGCGTGCTTTTGCTTCGGCCTGGTCTTGGGTGAGTAGCCCCTCCAGCAGGGTAACTTCCTTTAGTTCAGCTGGTGATAGCGCGTCATAAGCGACTGAATTTTTCGCAGCCTCAGCCTCACCGCGTCCATAATAGAGTGAATCGGTATAGACTTCACCGGTCAGAGCATTCACCGCCAGACGGTTAAGTTTGGGGGCCTGGTAGACCAAAATCGGTTTGGCTGTCTCACCTCGCTTGGCGTTGGGCAGGTAGTATTGCAGCTCCATTTTGCCCGCCGTCTCAGCAATGGCCGCCGCCTTGTCTGCCCCGATAGCCTGTTCCGGTGCAGGCACAGCTCCTTCGGTCCAGATGTAGTCATAGCCGATAACCGCGCCGCTGTCAGCGTCTACGGTTACTCGCAGACCATTGTAATTAAAGGGGATGTCATTGGCAAAGCGTTGGAAATTGAAGTTATAGGCCAGGTGCCAGCTACGCTCGCGCAGATAGGGGCGTAGGGGATCGCCAGCCTGATAGCGACATTCTGCCAGTTCTGCTGGGGCCAGCCTCTGCAGGAATTTCTCCGCCTTAGCCAGCGCTTCTGCTTCCGACAGCTGGGGGAGGGCGGCTAGATCGCTTTCCTCTTCCTGCTCCCAGAGGTTAAAGGCTAGGATACGTCCGTTCACTGCGCTGACTGTAATACTGGCCCCGTTCTTTTCGTTCCCACTCCAATTCAGTTGCCAGCGAGGTGAGTTTTCTCCATCAATAAAAGATGAAACAAAATCCGCTCCATCGAGCCATTTCAGCTCGGGGAACTGCTTGCGAGCCATATTGATGGCCTGCTCCAGCGTAATGGGCGCATTCGCTCCAACCTGGGTCGCGCTAGCACTCACCGCGGCTGGCCACAGACTACTGACCAACATGACGA
>CALNBW010000074.1 GCA_937874815.1 uncultured Bacillota bacterium
CCGATAGTATGACGGCCAACAACGTCAGTGCGAATAATGGGGTTAACGCCATCATTCTCGCTCACTAACACGGCGAAAGCGCCGAGGCAATCTTCTAATACGGGCATATCTTTGTGGACATGGTCGCGTCCATTCATGCCCAATTTGGCAGTCGCGCCACCAGCGACGACAGCCACGTTCTTATAGATGCCAGCTTTAACTAAGGCAGAGGCATAAACGAGCGCATGAGAAGGGCCGGCACAGAAGCTACGAACGTCACTACCTGTTGCATTCTTGAGGCCACACATTTCACCAATAGCCTTAGCAAAGTTGCCGCCACCCCGCTGGTTCATATCGCCAGCAGCCTCTTCGGAACACTCCACAATATAATCGATTTCTAATGGATCAATGCCACTGTTCTTCACCAAGTGGCGCAGAACCAAAGTGGCCGAGGCCTTAGCTGCTAAGTTCTCGTACATGATGTGGGCAGTGAGGGCTACGTCGCTATCATGGGCCTGGGATACGGCACCAACTAAGCGGTCACCCAAACGCAACGCTTCAGCCGTTTTGGCATTAACGACCTTCTCAATCTCAGCCACATCAACACCATTACCGATGCGCTCAAAGTCGTGCTCATTGAACATCGGGTGCTCGGCTAACTTGGCCTTGATTTCTGCCACGTAAGACTGTTCCAGCTTAACCAGATCGAAAGCGTCAACAATCTTCATCAGGGCGAAAAACTCGTCCTCGGGCATGATTTCACCGTAAGCGGCAAAGCGCGAGGCGTCCTCCACGTTATTCTGGTACCAAGGCTGAGGCACTTTTGCTAGGTCATCTGGACGCATCGCACCGATGTAAGTCTGGTTGGGCGGATAGGCAACAACCTCTTCAAAGGAGCGCAGATGCGACGGCAGTTTCTTGAGATACTCAGATTCCGGGTTTTTGGCAATCTCCATGCTCTGGGTAGTACCATGCTCAAGCAAAATAGTTGGAGCATGAACTAATGCATAAGCAGAAGCCTTGATGACAGGAAAGTTCATGACTTCACCTCCTAGTATGCTGCACCGCTACCGGTGCTGTCTCCCCCCGCGCCAGCAGCGTAGCCAGAGACAGCATCGGCTTGGCGGGCGTTGGCAACGGCGCAGGCGCCGAAAAACAAAACGACACGACTTACCGGCAACGCCTTGGGCGTTGCTTGAAGGCAGGAATGGGTAATGATCGTATAATCACTACCCATCCCCGTAATACCTAAACCACTACTTTTCGAAAACGGTCTGCTCTTCGACTGGAGTTTCCAGAGCATGTAGTGCTCTTTCAACTAGCTTGCGCCGCAGTTCCTTCTCGTCAGCTGCATTCATGGTTGGGTTGCCGAGAGGATGTGGAATAGCTACTGTCGGGACGATACGGTTTGCACCAACCGTGAGTGAGATTGGTACAACTGTGCACATATGCACTACCGGTAGTCCTGTACGCTCAATTTCCTTAACCATCGTTGCACCGCAACGTGTGCAGGTGCCTCACGTACTGGTAAGAATAACTGCTTCTACACCATCGGCCACGAGCTCGGCAGCGATTTCCTTCGCGAACTTAGCTGCGTTAGCAACTGAAGTACCATTACCCACTGTGGCGTAATAGTAGCGATTTAGCTCGCCAATTTTGCCGGCCGCTTCCATTTCCCGAAGCACGTCTACAGGTAGAACGCGATCTGCATCAGCGTTAGCATAGGTCGGGTCGTAACCACCGTGGGCAGTCTCGTACGTTGCTTCAGTGAGATCAGATACTCCCGCGAGGTCGTATTTACCAAACTTGCTAGCACTGGAAGACTCAATGTGATCTGGGTTATGCTTGGGCACAATGCCACCAGAGGTTACCAGGGCAATCTTAGCCTTGCTTACATCAGCAACAGCCTTACCTGGCTCGACGCGGTCAAAGGACGGCATCGGGTATTCAGTGGCAAAGGGCTGATCGTTAAGTTTGGCCACGAGCATTTCGACTGCACGCATAGAACCGCGCTTGTCGAGGAAGACGTTCTTGCGAACACCGCGCTCCATGTAGCCTTCTTCTTCAGGCGTACCCATTGCTTCGCCTTTACCCAACCTCACAACCAACTTAGCAATCTTGGGGATTGCCTGACGCATGGTAGCGGCTGAATTGCCGGTTTCCACGACGTAAGCGTACTTGCGATACATGTCCACGCCAGGGTTCTCAGGGAACATACCTGAAACTACAGGCACGCCGATTTCATCTAAGACAGCCTTAGCGACGGCTCCACAAGCCACACCATAACGGCCTGCGTTAAAGGCCGGGCCGGCTACAACTACGTCGGGGTTATGCTTCTTAATCATCTCGATTACGGTTTTGCTAGCCTCGTCAAGATTCTCATTGAAGTAACTATCGCCACAGATAACAGTGGCAATCACTTCGGCGTCATTGCCTAGGGCAGCTTTTAATGCC
>CALNBW010000075.1 GCA_937874815.1 uncultured Bacillota bacterium
CAAAGAAAAGCTGATCACCCTCACGGAAGATGATGGTCGGCGCAAAACCTACCGCCTCACCCCTGCCGGCAAAGCGGCCTTGCAGGAGGAACACGCACGCTTGACTGCGATGGTAGAAGACGGGAAATGGCTGCAAGAGGAGGTGAACGGAAATGGCTAGAAAAGACGTGCGCCGCATGTTTTGGTGGCTAGAAGAGTGGCAGCTAGCAGAGCAAGAAGCTTGGCTGGAGGGTATGTCAGCCCAGGGCTGGCACTTAGTTAAGACTAATATTGGGCGCGCAACCTTTCAACGGGGCGAGCCACAGGCCTTCCGTTATCGTTGCGATGTGTTTAAGGCTGACGACTGGTATGAGGAAGAGCGACTTAGCCTCTATCAGGAAGCTGGTTGGGAGCATGTTTCTAACCGGGGGCTGGTGCAGATTTTTCGTGCCCCAGTAAGAGCCGCCATTCCCGAGATCCACACCGACCCCGGGGAACATGTGAGGAATATTCGCAAACTGCTGCCGGGACGCGTGGTTAGCTTGCTATTTCCTTTGCTGCTATTGGTGATCGGCATCTATGCCTATGGAGTAAAACTCGCTGAGGTGCTTTTAGGAACCAACTGGGTGGTTATTGTAAGCGCCTTGTTCTTCTTGGGGTGGGTTCTCCTCAATCTGGCTGCGCTTCTGCGCCTGTTCCGTTATATCGCCCAACTGCGTCGCCAGCAGCGTCCGATCCGGCCTGTTCACTGGCAAAAGCAGATGCGCCGGGCGCGAGTGCGGGCAGCGCTTATCGCACTAGCGCTACTGCTAATCTGGGGGGAAAAAATCACCAGTCCCTTGCTGGCGACACAGCCAGAATTTCCCCCTATTCCGGCTGGCGACTTACCGGTATTACGTTTATCCCAGATACTAGACAGCGACCAGTACGCAGCTGCTATCCCTAATCGAGGTTTTTTTAAGGACAAGGGGGATGTGTTCAATTTCTACAAGCAGGACAGTAGCCTGTTTGTGCCCGAGCAGTATTACTTGGCTGAATCGGTAGCCGTACCTAAAGAAACTGGGCCGGCTAACCCCACCCCCGATAAAGCCTACCTACATTGTGATGCCTACAGGGCGGTGTCACCGGGCGTCGCCAAGGCACTGGCTAAAAGTTTAGCACAGGAGCGCCGCTTTTATCCAAACCGCAGCAGTTCGCCATTAACTGCGGCCACTGATACCCACGGATTCTATGGTCTGTGGCTGCTCGTAACAGATGATCAGCACGACCTAGTTGCCTGGCTTGGCAACTGGGTTTACTACCTGAGTTATAATGGGAAAGAAGCGCTAGAACTGTTACTGCATGCATTACAATATAATGTGGTACATTTCAACGGCACGCCCTAAAGATGCGGCTGATCTTTGGAAAACACCAGAAAAAGCACACTGGGCGCACCGGTGTGCTTTTTATTTGCTAAACTTTAGTCACAATATCGAAGCAGACTACCAATTTCATGCTATAATAATTCTGATTTTGCCACAGTATGGCTCTTTGTTTTGGGGTATTACATTGGGGGCGGTGTTGAACACATATGAGTCTTTTTCGACTGAAACTAACCAAGCGATTACTGATTATCTTTAGCTTGGCTGTACTTGTCATGCAATTGCTACCACAGGGCACGTTTGCTTATCAGCGCTCGAATGGGGCGAACGATGTTTTGGGGCTAACCCCCCAGGAGCAAGAATATATAGCACAGAACTCAGTGCTACGGGCGGCAGTGTTACGTGGAGTGGCACCTATCATGTATGTCGACCAGACCGGTGAAGTCAAAGGCATTGGTAAAATGGTTCTGGACGAAATTACGGCGACTACAGGCCTACAATTTGACCTGCAGGTTTTTGACTCCATACAGCAAATAGTGGAGAAGGGGCAAGACCTGGACGTTTTTTTGGGGGTTGCCGCAGCTTATACAGCTGGCGTACCCGACATGGAGCTATCGACGCCATTTTTATGCTCAAATACCATTATTTACATACATAAGTCGGTAGACCCTGCTGACCTCGCAGACAAAACAATTGCCATGGTTAGGGGCGGTACCGTTCCCGCAGGCATACCCAGGGCAAAAATAGCATACTTCGATACCCGAGAGGCAGCGTTAACAGCTGTCAACAACGGGCACGCCGACTATGGCTACGGGAATTTCTATTCAATCAGTTACTACACGCTACAGAACCGATACAGGAACCTGATTACCATTCCAGTGAAGCAAGATAAACGGGAATATTGTCTGGGCCTATTGCATCAAGATGACTTGCTTTTATCAATTGTGAACAAGGCCATTACAGCTATCGATGTGGACAAAATGCAGGCCATCATTCTTACTGCTACCACCTCTGTCAACCAAGAGTTAACTTTTGACATGTTCCTGGAGGTCTATGGCGCTTATGTCCTCCTTGCCATGTTGGTCATTATTATCCTTCTAATTTGCTGGCTAAATTCCCACCTGCGTTCTCGCGCTATTCTGCAAGTACAGAACCAACGCTACATGATCCTGGCTGCTCTCTCAAATGAGTTTCTTTTCGAATATGATCCCGCCACGGATAACTTTACGCTTTTCCAGCACGGTCTCGATTTTTTTGATGAAGACTGCATTGAAGTCATCAGCGATGCCGTTAAGAAAACCCTGGTTCCCACCTTACCGCACCCAAAGCCCGGATCTGCATGTAAAAATATCTCAACAGTGGTGTGCGAAAAGGGCACCTTCCGGCTGATCACCGATAATGTCTATACTAATGATGGTCAAGTGCAGGCGGTAATTGGCAAGCTAGTCGATGTTAGCCAAGAGATGGCCGAAAAAGAAGCTTTAATTACCCGTGCCCGGCTTGATGGCCTTACCGGGTTATACAACGCAACAACCATCCGGGAGCTGGTGGAGGCACGCCTTGAACAAAAAAACTCCAATACCCTCGATGCCTTCTTGCTGCTGGATGCCGATTCTTTTAAAGAAATCAACGATAAACTTGGCCACTACACTGGCGACCAGGTGCTGAAGAACCTAGCTAAAACGCTAAGCCACATTTTCCGTGCCACCGATATTATTGGGAGGCATGGCGGCGATGAATTCTGCATCTATATGGAAAAGGTGCCCTCCCGGGAGTTTGTAGAGAACAAATGTCATCAACTCATTAACAGTGTTAGGTGCACTGTGGAGGGAATTGCCTTATCCGTTTGCGTGGGCGCAACTTTGGTTACAGACAAGCTATCTTACGAGGAGATCTTCCGCACTGCCGATGACGCTCTCTATCTAGCCAAAGGCAGAGGAACTGCGCAAGCGGTTGTCGTGGACCAACCACGGGGACAGTCACCTCAACCACGGGGTCGGTCACCTTGGCTGGTGCCGAGGTGACCATCCCCGCTCTTCCCATTATCAGTTCCATGTTCTGCACCAGCTATGATTATCCTGCAATGGAAGTGTGTTGGCAGGCCTTCTGGAAGGTTTATGTAAGATACCTGTAGAACTTTAGTCCTAAGAATGGGGGAAGGATTGTCGTGAGCAATAATCGTGGCTTGCAGCCGCGGCGCCGCAGCAAATTGAGGCTGGCTCTAGGGAAGAGATATTACACGCTAAGGCGCTATCTACTGTGGTATTCGGGAAAATACAAGTTTGCACGGCATAGACAGATAGAAAGCCTTCCCTATCTGCACTTTACGCATAAAACACCCCTGCTACGAAAACTGAAAGACGTAGATATGCAGTACCAGTACAACAAGATCACAAATTTGCGTATAGCAGCTGCGAAGCTAGATGGCATCATCTTGTATCCTGGCCAAACCTGCCTATCGCTATAAGGTCGTAGAGCGTAACCATCGCATGAG
>CALNBW010000076.1 GCA_937874815.1 uncultured Bacillota bacterium
TACTAGAGGCGGCTACATACCAGGCGGGGGAGCAGTTGAGTTAGCTGTCTCGCGCGACGTAGCGCACGCCCGCGAAACGGTTAAGGGCATGGCCGCCTATGGGCTTGATTGCGTCAGCAGCGTTTTGCGCCGGCCCTTGGCTCAGATTGTGGCTAATGCCGGCTTTAACCCCCTGGAGAAGGTAGAAGATGTGATGGCGGCTCAGGCTGAGCGAGCCAGCGACGCTTTGGCCATCAATTGCGATAGCGGCGAGCTGGCCGATATGTTGGAGCTAGGCGTCTGCGATCCCACTTTGGTGAAAATACATGCCCTCAAAGCTGCTGGCGAAGTAGCAGAGGCTATCTTGCGCATAGATACGATTATTAAGAAGAAAGATGAAGAGGGCAAGGCAGCCGCGGGCAGGCAGATTGGTAATATGGACTATTAGTGAGGTGGCGGAGTGAACAAGGAGCATGTAGGGGTAAATAGCAGTCGCCCGCAGGAGGAGGATTGCATCCGCCCTAAGGAAGCGGACTGCACGCAATCCTGTGACAAACCGGTAGAGACTGATTGCACCTGCTGCAATAACGACCCAGATAATTCCCCCGTAGAGGCGGACTCTATCCGCCCTCAAACAGCCGAACTGGAAAATCGCTTATTGCGCTTGCAGGCTGATTTCGATAACTTCCGTAAACGCACAGCGCGTGAACGCTTGGAGCAGGCTGCTTTGGCAGAAGCCGCGCTAGTGGCTAACCTATTGCCAGTGCTTGATAACTTTGATCGGGCTCTGGCTAACCTGCCGCAGGAGGCAGATACCTCTTGGGCGGAGGGTGTGCAACTAGTACATAAGCAGTTACTAGATGTTTTGGGGCAGCAGGGGCTGGAGCGCGTCAACTGTGAGCAACCTTTTGATCCCAACTTGCATGAGGCGGTGATGCGTGAAACGTGTACCGATGACGAAGCTGAGGGCACGATTTTACAGGAACTTCAGCCAGGCTATCTTTACCAGGGCAGGCTTTTGCGCCCGAGTATGGTCAAAGTCGCTACTAAAGATTAGTAGCGCATATTTTGGTGAGTGTTAGAGGAGGTAGACAAAATTGTCGAGAGTGGTTGGAATTGACCTAGGTACTACAAACTCGGTAGTCGCAGTGCTTGAGGGCGGCGAGCCTACCGTCATTGCCAACGCGGAAGGTTCGCGTTTGACCCCTTCCGTTGTGGCCTTTGCCAAGAATGGCGAACTATTGGTTGGCAGTGTAGCCAAGCGCCAGGCCGTCAGCAATCCAGAGGGCACAGTGCTTTCAGTCAAACGCCATATGGGCACCAATTATAAGGCTAACATTGGTGGCCAGGCTTATACGCCCCAGGAGATTTCCGCTTTCATTTTGCGCAAATTGAAGCAAGAGGCCGAGAATTACTTAGGAACCTCTGTTACCCAGGCCGTCATTACCGTGCCTGCTTACTTCACCGACAGTCAACGTCAAGCTACGAAGGATGCCGGTGAGATTGCCGGCCTAGAAGTACTGCGCATTATCAACGAGCCCACAGCGGCTGCTTTGGCCTATGGTGTAGATAAGTCGCAAGATCATACGATTTTGGTTTTTGACCTTGGCGGCGGTACTTTTGACGTTTCTATCTTGGAGTTGGGCGAAGGCGTCTTCGAAGTTTTGGCCACAGCCGGTAACAACCGATTGGGTGGCGATGACTTTGACCAGCGTATCGTAGACTATTTGGTGCAAGAGTTTAAGAAAGAGCAAGGTATTGACCTCAGCAAAGATAACATGGCGGTGCAACGCCTGAAAGAAGCGGCTGAGAAGGCCAAGATTGAACTTTCTGGTTTGCTGAGTGCTAACATTAACCTGCCATTCATTACAGCCGATCAGAACGGCCCCAAGCATCTGGATATGACTCTCTCGCGGGCCAAGTTCGAGGAACTGACTCATGATTTGGTGCTAAGCTAAAGCCATCAGAGATTGATCGGGTTATCTTGGTCGGTGGCTCGACCCGTATTCCCGCTATTCAAGAAGCGGTGAAAAAGTTGATCGGCAAAGAGCCCCATAAGGGCGTTAACCCCGACGAAGTGGTGGCAATGGGTGCTGCCCTGCAAGCCGGTATGATTGCGGGCGACGTGAAGGGCGTAGTGCTGCTTGATGTGACACCGCTTTCTCTCGGTATTGAAACGCTCGGCGGCGTGTTTACGCAGTTAATCGAGCGCAACACCACTATTCCGACTGAGAAAAGTCAGATTTTCTCTACTGCGGCCGATAACCAGACTTCAGTAGAAATTCATGTGCTGCAGGGTGAGCGGCCCATGGCTAACCAAAACGTAACCCTCGGGCGCTTTACACTCGATGGGCTACCGCCAGCGCCCCGGGGCATCCCGCAAATTGAAGTCAAGTTTGATATCGACGTTAACGGTATTGTGAATGTAACTGCTAAGGATATGGCTACTGGTAAGACGCAGCATATTACCATCACTTCTTCTAGCGGCCTATCTAAGGAAGAAATTGAACGCATGGTAAACGATGCGGAGAAGCATGCCGCCGAAGACTCTAAGTTCAAAGAGCTGGTTGAGTTAAGAAACTCTGGTGACCATCTGGTTTACTCAACTGAAAAACTGCTGAAGGATCTAGGCGATAAGGTCCCAGCTGACAAAGCTAGCGCTATCAACGCGGCCATGGATAAACTTAAGGAAACCATGAAAGCAGATGATGTTGATGCGATCAAGTCTGCTAGTGAAGAGCTAACCAAGTACCTCAACGAACTATCGACTATGCTTTACAGCCAGGCGGCTGAACAGCAGGGCACCGCCCAGGGCGGCGATGCGGATGCATCCGACGAAACGGTAGATGCCGAGTATAAGGTCGATGACGACGAGACGCCCAAGAATTAGAGACTAAAGCGTAGCATGCAATGGGGGTTAGCTGGCTAACCCCCACTTGCCTTTAGGGAGGTTCCGTATGGCTAAGCGCGATTATTACGAGGTACTAGGTGTTGGCAAGGATGCCAGCGAAAATGAAATAAAAAAGGCGTATCGAGCCCTGGCGCGCAAATACCATCCCGATGTCAATAAAGATGATCCTAATGCTGCAGACAAGTTTAAAGAGGCAACAGAGGCCTATCAAGTGCTAAGCGATGCCGAGAAACGGGCTCAATATGACCAAATGGGCCATGCGGCCTTTGCGCAAGGCCAGGGTGGGCAGGGCTTTGATTTTTCAGGGTTTGGCGGTGGTTTGGACGACATCTTCGAGATGATGTTTGGTGGCGGTTTTGGGGGCAGGCAACGTCGCCCGCGGGGCCCAGAGCGCGGTGCTGATTTGAGCTATGAACTGGAAATTGATTTTGTTGACGCCGTGTTCGGTAAAGAGGTGGAGCTAGAACTGCCTCGTACGGAAGCATGTGAGACCTGTGGCGGTTCAGGTGCCGAACCTGGCACACACTCCACCACATGCACGCAATGTAATGGAACTGGGCAGGTGCAGTTTGCTCAGAATACGCCTTTTGGCCGGATGATGAGCAGCCGCACGTGCGACCGCTGCGGGGGCACCGGCTCTTATGTGGAACATCCTTGCCATACCTGCCGTGGTCAGGGTATGGTCAGGCGCACGCGCAAGGTTAGCGTCAAAGTTCCCGGTGGGGTCAATGATGGGACCCGTTTGCGTCTGAGCGGCGAGGGCGAAGGAGGCTTGCGCGGCGGGCCGCCTGGCGATTTGTTTGTCTACATGCGGGTGAAACCCCATAGCGAATTTGTGCGTGAAGGTTTGAACCTGATCCGAGAAGCGAAGATTAGTTTCCCCCAGGCCGCCCTGGGAGGCGATATTCGCGTTCGTACTCTAGATGGTAAGAATGTTACACTAA
>CALNBW010000077.1 GCA_937874815.1 uncultured Bacillota bacterium
GCCTTTTTGGGGGAAATTGGTCAATTATATCTCTAGCCGCCGAGTTATCTTGGTCTGCAGCCTCGGTTACGCGGCGGGGCAGGCTATGTTTGGTATGGCGAGTAGCGAGGGGATGATGGTGGCGGCCCGAATGTTTGCCGGCATTTTTACCGGCGGCGTCTTTACAGCATTCCTCACCTATCTGGTCAATACTTCGCCTGAACGCATGCGCAGTAATTATCTCACTATAGCTGCTACCATTCAAACGGTCGCTAGCGCCTTTGGCTATTTCGTGGGTGGCATGCTCGGCGAGATCAATGTCAGCGTGGCCATCATTGCACAAGTAGCGACCCTAGCGGGCTGTGGTGTGCTATTCTACTTCATCTGTCAAGACGATGCCGTTAACCGGTACGATGAGATCAAGGTCAAAGCCCTGTTCAAAGAGGCAAATCCGATTACTGCCTTTTTGGATGGCAGAAGCATCATGACCCCGCTGTTGGTCACACTGTTCACTGTCGCCGCCTTAACCAACCTAGGGAATGCGGCCTTTGACCAAAGCTTTAATTACTACCTGAAGGCACAGCTGGGGTTGTCCTCTGGTTATAACGGGGCAATTAAGGCGCTGATTGGGTTTGTCTGTTTGGCGGCCAACGGTACTATCGGCTTATGGGTAATTAATAAAACTGATATCCGCCGTTCCTCCATTTATGTTTATTTCCTCTGTTCCTTATCGATACTGGGGGTCATCCTGTTCAACCCATTGGTGCCCTTTGTGACAGCCAATGTACTTTACTTCGCTTTCTTTGCGGTGAGCGTGCCGCTCACTCAAAGCCTGGTCGCCAATATGGCCAAGGACAAGGACAGCAACTTGGTGATGGGCTATTTCAACGGTCTTAAGTCTCTGGGCGGCATTTTCGGAGCCCTGGCGGCCGGCCTGTTGTATACCCTAAATCCCAAGTGGCCCTTTGTGCTCGGGTTCGCAGCTTTCGGCGCTGCCACTCTTGTTTCTGTCTACCATTACTATCTCAGCAAACCAAAACCAGCAGGCGTTCGCGAAGTGCAAACACGCTAAAAGCAGCTACGGGGCGGGGACGGTCACCAGTTTTTCCCTGGTCCAAGTGTACGTCCCCCTGGCCCACGTCCCCCTGGTCCACTCGGCCCGCCCAGCAATTTCAGTAGTTGTTGCACGGAAATATTGCCGTAGCTTCGCTGCAACCAGTTGAGGTGCTCTAATATCTCCCGCTTATTACCTGCCATCCACCAAGCATCCTTAAGCACGAGCTGCTGCATTTAGGCACTCTCCTCTTCGTTTTGCTTAAGCTTATGCAGTTTAGCTGCAAATCAAACCCGGCTGTCTCTTTGGCGGGCTGTAACTTCTATTTTGCAGATACAAGCATAAGTTGTTATAGACAAGCAGGGGGAGGGGGCCTAGGCTATGTTTCGAGTACGTTTGAGGCAGCATTTAGAAGAACACTTCGCTAGTTATTTTTTCGTGCTGATATTATTTGCTGTAGGTGTGATCTTTGGGGCTATTGCGGTCAAGGCGCTTACCTTTAGTCAGAAGCAAGAACTCCTGTCATTTCTACAGCAGTTTTTCTCCAGTGGCATTGCTGTACCGAGCGGGCCAGCCGTTTTTGTGCAAACCCTGACGGCGAACTTCCAGCTAGCAGCTCTACTGTGGCTGCTAGGGGTCATCGTATTCGGGCTACCGTTGGTCATCATTATCGTCTTCTTTCAAGGCTTCGTGCTTGGGTTCTCGGTTGGCTTCCTAGTGCATTAGATGGGGGCGAAAGGCTTCTTGCTTGCTCCATATTACCTCATAACCTTTTGCTTGTGCCTGCGGTGCTAGCCATGTCAGCGATGTCCATTTACTTCACTTTCCAAACCTTGCGTCCCGCACTGCGTCCCCGCCGTACAACCTTGCGGCAGCGTTTTAGCCAGTATAGCGGCAATTTCTTGCTGGTCGGGGTGGTTGTGTTTGGGGCCAGCGTAGTTGAAACTTGGTTCTCCCCCTTGTTAGTAAAAATCGTTGCCCGTATCTTCTAGTGCGATATTATTGGGATAACTTGTAAGCGCCTAGCTGTACGCAGACGCGCTTTCCTCTGCTATAATTAGACGCGAGGAGGCTGCAATGTGCGACGTGTAATTAGCATCTTATTGATTCTTATACTGGTTTTGTTAACGCTTGCCAAACCGAGTGAAGCAGCAGCTGCGCCCTCCATCACAGCCAAGGCAGCCGCTCTTTTCGATTTAGCATCGGGGGAGGTACTTGCTGGAATTAATGCAGACACAAAAGTCTACCCTGCCAGTACCACCAAGGTATTGACAGCCCTGCTAGTCGCTGAACACGGTAATCTGACCGACATGGTGACGATTAGCGATAGGGCTGAGCAACAAGAAGGAACTGCCCTCTATTGCCGGGCCGGTGAGCAATACTCGGTTCTAGACTTATTGAATGCGCTCTTGGTTCTCTCTGCCAACGATGTAGCTGTGGCCCTAGCAGAGCATATTGCCGGTTCGGTAGAAGAATTCGCGCAGATGATGAATGAAAAGGCCCGCGAGTTGGGCACCGAAAATAGTAATTTCCTTAACCCTAATGGGCTACCCCATGAGGACCATTATACGACGGCGGCAGATATGGCTAAGATTTTTACTGCCGCATTTAAGCAACCACTCTTGCGCGATATAATGTCTACGCGCGTATATTATATTGATCTGCCTTCCGGCGAACGACGTGCCCTGGTTAATGGCAATAAGATGTTAACCGAATATGCGGGCACCCTTGGCGGTAAAACGGGTTATACCAGCCAGGCAGGCAACTGCCTGGTGACAGCAGCGCAAGTAGGCGATTTAAAGCTGGGTGTTGCTGTATTTAAGGCCCAAGGTCAGGCGGTGTGGCAGGATGCTGGTGCCTTGTTAGATTATGGCTTTGCTAATTGGTGTAACATCTCCTGCACTCGCAGAGCGCAGGCAGTCACTGCGATGCCGGCCCGCTATGCCAGTGAGAAGGTACTGCTGCTGGCGGGGGAGGACGTACAGCTGGTCAGGGCAAAGGGCGATGGACAGTTGCC
>CALNBW010000078.1 GCA_937874815.1 uncultured Bacillota bacterium
ACATATTGTGGCTATGTGAAATAGCAGTTGTACATATGGTGTGTTAGTGTTATAATTTATACAAATCTACACGAATTAGAATATGCCAAGGAAGGGGGTGAAATTTTGGTATGAACGAGAAAAAGATCAAAACCATAGATTTGATACAGAATATCATAAGCAGAATGGCCGCTAATTCTTTTATGCTCAAGGGGTGGGCAGTTTCCTTGGTCGTGGCGTTCTTTGCGTTTGCGACAGGCAACACAAAAAAAGAGCTTTTCCTTGTCGCGTACGTGCCTATTGTCGCGTTCTGGGGTCTAGATGCATATTATCTTAGAAAGGAGAGGCAGTATAGGCAGCTTTATGAGTGGACATGCAGGCAGCCGGAGGACAGGATTGATTTTGATCTTAACTGCTCTAGGCCAGGACTGCAAAATGCTAGTACAAGCTTTTGGTCGGCCGCACTGTCAGCTACAGAGCTATGGTTTTACTTACCCCTGGCCGCGTTTATTACCTTTATAATCATTATTCTGCAAGGAGGGTGCTAACATGGGGAGAAAAATCTTTGTTTCTTATAAATTTGCGGACACAAATGTGGAGGACCTTAGTCCTTGGACCACTTCTTCTGTCCGTAACTATGTCGACGAATTTGAGGATCTCCTGGAAGATACCGATCATATCTATAAGGGCGAGGGCGCAGGTGAGGACCTGAGCGACTTGGAGGAAGAAACTATCTGGGTCAAGCTCAAATGTCGCATCTACGATAGCACACTGACGGTCATCATGATTTCCCCTGATATGAAAGAGAGCGGCGTGGCGGACAAGGAACAATGGATTCCTTGGGAAGTTTCTTATTCTTTAAAGGAAACGGCCCGCAGGAACAAGAATGGAGATCCCATTACGAGCAAGACCAACGCCATGATTGCACTAGTGCTGCCAGATTCAAATGGCTCCTATTCATACTACCTGAAGGATAAAACCTGTTGCCCTAGCAGCTGCGTAACCCATCACAAAGGCAGGCTCTTCCAGATAATCAGAGACAACAAGTTTAACCTCAATGATGCAGACAAGAAGGACTGTAACGGCCTCACTATTTGGTCTGGCGAGTGTAGTTACATCGGCGCTGTTAAATGGAAAGACTTTAAGGCCAATCCAAATAAGTACATAGACGCGGCCTATGCCCGACGGGAAAATATCGATGCTTATAACATAGTAAAGGTAATATCGTGAGCGCTAACACGGGCATTAATGCCCCGGGGCCTGTGGTGATAGGTGTCCTTTTTCAGTTGCCAGGGGAGGCTTAGTTTTGTTATAGACAGACGCTCAATCTCACAAGGCACTCAGTTTAGGGAGCCAGTCGCTAAATAAACTTCCACAATTAATTTTGAAAAGGGAAGGAGTTAGCATGACCTTGGCGAAGTACCCCAGGAGGAGTGGTAAGACAATATTCAAACCATTCGACTGCAACTCGTTCCCCAGGCCCCAGAACTTTCACACCAAAAGCCAGCCCGCTTTGTGTTCCAAAGAACCGACCTGATTTGTGAGGTTTTTGGAAATGGAGGTGAAATAACAATGGACAGACTGCCACCAAAGTGGATACCTAGCAGCCCCGTGCCGCCAGAGAGACCACAGCCGCCGAATAGACCGCAGCCTCCAGGGAGACCACAACCGCAGCAACCGCCAGAAAGACCACAGCCACCAAAAAGACCTTGGTAATCCGCCGCACCAGAACAAGGGTTACCGGCCGGGCACCTTGATTGGCAAGGTGCCCACTACCTCGTGAATGACTTGCGTGCGGAATTGGTCCAACGATCATGTAATCACCGGCACGCCTCCTGAAATAACCGCACACAAGTCTATGACAACCAACAAAGCATTTAGGGGGTTTAATAAATGGCTAAAAGACAGGTTTTCTTCAGCTTTGAGTATAACAAGGATGCATGGAGAGCATCACAAATAAAAGAGATGGGGAAAGTGGACGACAGCTCTACCTTTTCCGCGAACGATTGGGAAGAAGTTAAAGAGAAAAGCGATGCCAAGATTAAGGAGTGGATTGATAGCCAAATGGCTAAGCGTTCCTGCTTAGTCGTTCTAATCGGAGCTACTACATCCAGCCGCAAATGGGTAAAGTACGAAATCGAGAAGGCATATGAACTGGACAAAGGGATTGTTGGCATACATATCCATAACCTGAAGGATAAGGATGGCAAGCAAACGACCAAGGGCAACAATCCATTTTATAGCATCTTTGTTGGCAAGGATAACGAGCGGCTTTCAAAACATGTTACTTGTTATGACCCGCCATACTCCTTGAGCACCCGTGTATATAAGGACATCGAAGACAGCATTGAGCAGCTGATTGAGGACGCGATTTCAAAAAAAGCCCCTCGGTAATTGTCTGGTATCCGCTTCAGACATACCAAGGCCAGCTCCACAGAATGGCGCATCAAGGGGGGCTCCCCCTCCTTTTGCCCCACTGCTATTAGGGACAGAGCCCATTTTAAACAAGACTTTTAAACAAGGGCGACGCTGCCTGCTTTAGTTTTACAGACAGCGTCGCCCTTGCTTTAAGCCCACTTATGCGCGTTTACAGCAAGTTCAGCTGTTTCTTTTATCTGTCCACGCTCATTTCCACCTTCAGTTATCTGTCAGTTACTGCTGAACGCCGCCAAACACATCCCTGAATATCCGCATAGCCAGAACAGAGTAATCTACACTAACTAACAGCTCTCTATTAAGCTCTACAGAGGAGTTGTTTAACTTACACCCCGCTTCTTGGCTATATCTCATAGCAAGTTCTGCCGCCCGGCCGCCTGCAGAGCCCACAAGATAGACAGGCAACTTCCGAGCCAACGCCAGCTCAATCTCTTCATCGACACCGGGTGACACATTAGGACGTGCGCCTTTACCCCCAATTACTATCATACAGCCTGCCAGCGGATCGCTTATCATCTCTTTCCTCATAAGCGTCAGGCTTTCAGCGCGGTCAGTTAACTCGTCCGTAGCGATAACCGTGGCGAAATCTTTAAGTTCAGAAATCAGCTGGTCAGTCGTGAAATAGCGGGAGATGTACATACGTATAGAAGAGGCATAATCATCTGGGCGACGGATTCTTGCCGTGTCGAAAATCAAGTGCTGAAAAGTAGGATGCGAACCAAAGATAACCGTGTATCCCAAATTAAGCGTAGCAGCTGCAAATGCATGCACAGCATTTGTTACGTTCTGCTGATACTGGGGTTCGCAGTCTGGGAAAGCCCCCGAAATAATGATGCCCTTATTATTACTGTCTACAGTTTCTGGTTTAGGCAGGATTCTTCTTTCGAGCACGTCGATGTAGTTCGCAAATGAATCGGTATAGCGATAGTCCTCTATCTTTTGGCCTGACAACATGGGGATTGAGGTAAGCAAGAAGGCCGCATCATAATTACAACCCGCGCGGGGGTGGCAGGAGTAGCCAATCCGCTCAAGGTCTTGTTTGAAAATATGATGCTCAGCATCGCTAGGCTTCTTTGTGTATAGTCCTATTACATGCGTTAAAGGCCTTTCCATATATCTCCCATTCTCCCTAGGTATCTTTACCTCGTATTCTAAGCGCTTCTTGTCTAGTACTTCAAGCTCAATACGCCCCTCATGTTGGTGAAATTGCATTCTCCGTAACTGGCTAAACATCCTTGTTGCATGCTCTCTGTACGCTTGAAAGGCCCTATGAATAATATCTTCAACAAGCGACGCGTTAACTTTTTCATCCGAGACATCCATTTTTTCAAACACAAAATGTGGCTTGTCGGCAGGCGAAACCGGAAGTTTTGCCCTTGATTCGTCTGGCCCAAACCTAACCCAGATTATAGGCAAATTCAATGCTAATGCATACCTCAATTCCCGTGCAATCCACTCTGATTCCCCGCTTTTAGGCGTGTCAAGAAAGACCACAGCATTACTAGCGCGCAGGTTCTTTTCAATCTCATCCTGAGCATCCTTACCCACTAAGACCTTATTCAAGTCCCTAAATACGTTTTGATTGCTCAATGTTAGTAAATCGTGAATAGCTGCAGCAATATTCTCGCCATCAAAACGGCGGTAACTTAGAAACAATGTCATATCATCAACGCAAAGCGTTGGTTGCAAGCGAGCAAGCACCTGCCGCGAAAAAGCGGTTGCCACTGTCTCCACCTGCGTCTTTTCAAGCCGCCTTTCACGCAACTTTTCATGAACATCATAGCTTTGCTTTTCTGCCAGAAGTTCTGGCGGCCGCCTATGTTCATACGTAATAGCGATGGGGAATATCTCACATTGAGCAATTATGGCGGCCCGCATGAAGTCTAAGAACGGTTGCGAATAGCGTGGATCACCCTCATGTTTGTTGAAGTAGACTATTATACTCCCTTCATCAGGGCTCGTGCTGCATAGTGCGGACTCACTTGCTATCGTAGAAGTCTCCACTTGTCCTTCCAGCTCTAACCTATAAGCGCCATAGAAGGTTGACGCTGCGGGATCTAACCCTATTGTCAAACCCGGTGCAATAAGATAGACCTTCATTCAAATTCACCTGCCAATGAAAGTTATTGAGATTGGGGTGCGTCGCGTAATGCTATCAAGGGAATACGCAGTTCTTACAGGCATATTATTCTGCTTATCGACCGTTAGAAATAGAGCCAGCTCGTAAAGGCCGAGCCCATTTACCTTTTCTCTTGGCAGCTGCCTCGATCCAGGTACCGAGATTTACATAGCCGTTATCAGCAGCGTAGTCATAGATACCATCAGCAATAGCATCGAAATATACTGGTTGCCTATCATTGTAGTATCCGATAATTGTGTGCGGATTCCCACGTACTGAGGTCTGCTGTGTACGCATGTCTTTGACACATGAGATATGAACACCGATGACGGCGTTCCCGCGTTGGAGACTTTGGCAGATCTCGTATTGCACAAACGGGCGTGCGAGCGTCTTTTCACCGATAAGTACTACAGTTACCGATGTCCCTTCAAGCTGCCCATCAATCCAATCATGTACAGCCTTTTCACCTTGGCGTTTGACCTGCTCGAATGCAGCCTTGTCGACAAAATTGGCTTCTTTAACTCCCCGAATTACCCAGCTGTTGCGAACGACCATCGCTCGGCTAACGTCGTTTTGTAGTTGAAACTAAAGAATACTCTTCTTGCCATTATAACACGCGCCCTAGATTTCATTATGACTACACTGGCCAGCATGGGGCCATGAAGTCGGCTACGTTTGCCACATGGGCGATGCTTTGTTTACCGTTTGTCAACCCCCCTCCAGGGTGACCGTCCGGGACCACTGGGGAAGTCCGTTAAAGTCCGGGAGAAGGTCGTTGGTCCTGCGTAAAAGCGCATTGGGGCCTCTAATAAAGGTGCCTAGACAGCGACGGTTAAAGGCGGCCAACTGTTTGAGCTTAGGCGAATTTTGGCCGCCTCAGTCGACGGCTAAGCACTTACCACAGTATCAGGCCACACGCGCACGGGCAGGACCACGACCTTTATCAGCAGTCTCTGACCGTCCCCATGGCGCATGGCTACATACCAACGATAATGGGGTGGGGGGCTCTGGCAAAATAGTAGCCGGCCTCTTACCCAATTACAAGCCTTTTCATCATCTACTAGAAGGATTGCTAATGGATTGCTTCTAGATCGCCATCGCTTACAGAGAACACTTCTGTGCCAGGTTTTTGGTTGCATTTATCACAGAGCGGGACGATGTACCACTTCCTGTCCGCCACTCCATGTTTCTGTACATGAGCGCCCACTGTAGCAGGATCCACACATATGGAACAAGAGCAGAGACTAAATTTTCTTCCCTTACGGGCCTCCCACCAAGCCTTCCATGAACTGTATCCACTCGGGGGCCTTCTATCAGATGTACCATTTAAGTTATGTACCCGTGCCATCTTGCACACCTCCTTTCCCTTTTGGCAGTTAGATTTGTCCAATCAATGGTGCAAAACCGGAAAGGCACCCTTCCCATT
>CALNBW010000079.1 GCA_937874815.1 uncultured Bacillota bacterium
CCCTTTGCCACTTGTTCATCGGTAGCATCGGCTGCTACCGATGAACAAGGGTTAAAATCTCTCGGAATCCGCAATTTTGACGTCGTCATCGTCGGCATCGGGGGCGATATTCAGGCCAGTATTATGGTTACCCTGATGCTAAAAGAGTTAGGCGTGAAGTATGTGGTGGCGAAAGCGCAAAGCGAGGTCCATGGCAAGGTGCTATACCGGGTGGGGGCAGACCGAGTCGTCTTTCCTGAGCGCGACATGGGCTTCCGAGTGGCTCAGAACCTAATTTCGTCTAATATTTTGGAGTATATTGAGCTCAGCCCGGATGTGAGTATGATTGAAATTGTGGCACCCGGCAGTGCGGTTGGTAAAGAGCTGCGGCAAATCGCTTCAACATCAATGTCATTGCTCTTAAACAAGGTGAAAAGGTTAACATCACGCCGCGGGCCGATGACCGGATTAACAAAGGGGATGTGCTGGTAGTTGTCGGCCTGAAGGAAGATCTAAAGCGGTTCGAGCAACAGTAGTGCTAGCTAAAGGGAGGAGAGAGCGGCTGTGATGTTCAGTAGTCGACAGAATCCCTTGTTCAAACAGCTCAAGAGTCTCGGCACCCGTTCTGGTCGGGCCAAGTCGGGGTTATATCTGTTAGAGGGCGTGCGCTTGGTAGAAGAAGCTATTGCGGCAGCTATTCCCATCGAGCATGCTGTTTATAGCAGTCATCTGGAACGCAATCAGCGCGGGCTCGAATGTCTTAACGCCCTAGCCAGCATGGGAGTAAACCCGCAGCCATTTGCTGATAAGCTGTTTTGTGAATTGGCCAGCACGGAACGGCCGCAAGGTATTCTAGTGGCAGCAAGGCTGCCCTTAACTCTGGCTAGCAAGGCTGGTTTTTGGTCGGAAGGTAAGCTCTGGCTGCTAATCGACGGGGTTCAGGATCCAGGCAACCTGGGGACCATCTTGCGGACCGCGGAAGCTCTCGGTGTTGACCGTGTAGTTGCTTTAAAAGGTACGGTGGACCCCTATAACGAAAAGGTAATTCGTTCAGCTATGGGTGCTATTTTTCGGCTACCACTAGTGTCTGAACAGGGTAACGAACTGGTGCTGACTAAGCTACGCCAGCAGGGAGTGCAGCTGGTGGTTAGCGCTTTAGCCGAAAGCGTACCTTATAACCAGGTAAATTATGCCGAACGGCTGGCCCTCGTCGTTGGCAATGAAGGGGCTGGCGTGGCACCTTTTTGGTTGGAAGCGGCCGATGCCATTGTGCAAATCCCTATCCTCGGCCAAGCAGAGTCACTCAACGTGGCGGTGGCTACTGGCGTTTTGCTGGCCAAAATAGTGGAAGATAGAATTTGATTGTTTGGTTGTAACCCTTGTGTAACCTTATTTGCTCATGATATAATGAGGCCAAGTCTGACAACGAACCAGATCAACATTCCGAAAAGGGGTGCATCGTTTGAAGATGTTTTCTGCCACGTTTTTCTGGAAGGTGTTTGAAGAAACGGGTTCGGTTTTGGCCTATCTGATGTACCGCAAACTATCTCTTACTCAAACTGCAGTTTAATATTGTCAATGCGATGAAGGAGAACAGTAGTTGTAGGGTGACTGCCTTTAGGGAGGGAATGCCGCGACTGTAAGCATTTTCGGTAGTTCTACAATGAACCTTCGCTCTGGAGCTACACTGCTGAAACAAAGTAGGCGGTGTCGGCGGATTTTAGCCGTTATCTAACATAAGAGCTACTAGAGCAGTGGCTGAATAAGGGTGGTACCACGAAGCGCCATCGTCCCTTTACGGACGACGGCGTCTTTTTTATAGGAAAAGGAGTGAGTTAAGTGCGAGATCAACTGCAAGCTTTAGAAAAACAAGCTTTGCAAGCAGTCGGTGCAGCGACTAGTTTGGAGGAGCTAAACAGCCTGCGGGTTCGTTACTTAGGTAAAAAGGGTGAGCTTACCGCTATTCTGCGGGGCATGGCCCAGCTGCCGGGGGAGGAACGCCCAATAATCGGGCAACTGGCGAATGAACTGCGCGATCGCTTGGAACAGGGCCTGGCCGACAAGATTGCGAGCCTAGCAGCTGCAGCCAAGCAAGCCCAACTGGCAGCGGAGGAAATTGACATTACCTTGCCAGGCAAGGCCTTTCCGGTAGGGCATCAGCATCTCATTACCCGCACCCTGGAAGAAATTCAGAACATTTTTCTGGGCCTGGGTTTTAACGTGGTTACAGGGCCAGAGGTGGAAACCGACTATTACAACTTCGAGGCCTTAAACGTGCCAGCTGATCATCCCGCTCGCGACATGCAAGATTCCTTCTATTTCGGGCCCGAGTTATTGCTAAGAACACATACGTCACCGATGCAGGTGCGCACTATGGAACAACTGCGCCCTAAACCGGTGCGTATTATTGCTGCCGGGCGCGTCTATCGGCGCGATGATGACGCCACCCATTCACCCATGTTCCACCAAGTGGAAGGCTTAGCCGTCGACGCCAACATCACCTTGGCCGATTTGAAAGGCGTTCTACTGGCGTTTGCCCAAGCCATTTTTGGCGCGGAACGGCAGATTCGGCTGCGCCCTAGCTTTTTCCCTTTCACAGAACCGAGTGCAGAAGTTGATATTTCCTGTTTCCTGTGCGGCGGGGCGGGTTGCAGCCTGTGCAAGGGGAGTGGGTGGCTTGAAATCCTGGGTTCGGGCATGGTGCATCCCCGGGTTTTGCAGCTATCGGGCTATGACCCGGAGCAGGTCAGTGGCTTTGCGTTCGGCATGGGGGTAGAGCGGATAGCCATGCTCAAATATGGACTCGATGATCTACGGCACCTGTTCACAAACGACATGCGCTTCTTGCGCCAGTTCTAGGAGGTGGCAGCTTAACATGCAAGTATCTTATCGCTGGTTGCAGCAGTATGTGAATATCCCCTGGGGGCCAGAGGAGCTGGCCCAACAGTTGACTTTGGGTGGAATTGAAGTAGAGCAAGTTGCCTACAGGGCATCAGGCTTGTCTGGCGTGGTTACGGGGCAGATTGCCCGGCTAGAGCCACATCCGAATGCGGATAAATTGCAGATCTGTCAGATGGACGTGGGGCAGCCGGAACTAGTTACTATCGTAACAGGCGCTGATAATGTCTTCGCAGGCGCAGTAGTGCCCACAGCGCTCGTAGGGGCGAAACTGCCATCAGGGCAGGAGATTGGACGTGCCGAATTCCGGGGGGTGGCCTCGGCCGGCATGCTCTGCTCTGCAGATGAGTTAGGTATTGACAAGAAAATGGTCCCTCCCGAAATGCGGGATGGCATCTATATTCTGCCTAGCACAGTTGCGCCCGGGGCCGATATTCGGGAAGTGATGGGCCTGGATGATTATGTGCTCGAGCTCGACCTAACGCCCAACCGTTCGGATTGCTTGAGCATGCTCGGCGTTGCCTATGAGATTGCGGCCCTTACCAAACAGCAGGTGCGTTTGCCTGGGCTGCTGCCTGTTTCTATTGGGGCGGCCCATTCAGAGGTTAAGGTAGATATTGTCGCCCCTGACCTTTGTCCAGGCTATTTGGGGCTGGTTGTCAACAACGTGTCTGTTGGGCCTTCTCCTTTGTGGCTGCAAAACGCTTTGCAGGCAGCTGGTTTGCGGCCAATCAACAACTTAGTTGATATCACTAACTATGTGCTTCTGGAACTGGGTCAGCCTTTACATGCTTTTGATCTGGATAAACTGGCTGGTAAGCAGATCAAGGTGCGGAGGGCCCACGCAGATGAAAAAGTCGTTACCCTCGACGGAGTTCCCCGTTACCTGACGACAGCTGACTTAGTCATTGCTGATCAGGAAACTTCGGTCGCTATCGCTGGTATCATGGGCAGCCAGGCGGCAGAAGTAACTGAACAGACGCAGCGCGTCTTCTTGGAGTCGGCTTACTTCGATTACAAGAGTATCCGGCGTTCCTCGCGCCGCCTGGGGCTCCGCACCGATGCTTCTAGCCGCTTTGATAAGGGAGTAGACCCGGGGCGAGTGTTAATGGCACTAGAGCGGGCCGCTCAGCTATTGCAGGAGCTAGGCTGCGGCCAGCCGGAGGCGATAGCTGTCGGCCAGTTAGCTAATTTGCCTACGCAGCAGGTAATCAGCTTCCGCCCGGAGCGCGCTGAACGTTTGCTGGGTGTATCTATTGACCACAGTGAAATGCGCTGCCTGCTGGAGCGACTGGGCCTAATTGTAGATGCTAGTTGCGAGCCTTGGCAAGTAACTGCCCCTAGCCGCCGCAGTGACCTGCAGATAGAAGTCGACCTGATTGAAGAGATTGCGCGTCTTTATGGACTGGCTAAGATCCCCGTTGGCAACATGAGCGGCCCCATCATGCAGGGGCACTTGACGGAGTACCAGTTAGCAGAGCAGAACATGCGCAAGCAATTGCTGGGCCTGGGCCTGACGGAAGTTCTGACTCTGAGCTTCGTCAACCCGCGCGAGGTGGCTCAGATAGTGGGCTCTGATCATTGCTGGAACCGCGGTTTGCTACTACAGAACCCTCTATCGAGTGAGCGCAGCCTCATGCGGCCTACCCTTTTGGTTGGTCTTTTAAATGTATTGAGGTACAACGCTGCGCGTCAGCAGCAGGATCTGGCTATCTTTGAGATGGCAAACGTGTTCAGGCCACGGTCAGGGGACCAGCCGCTACAGCCAGAAGAACCGCTGCACTTAGGCCTAGCCTGCATGGGTAAGCTCCCCCATGATTGGCATTCCCAAGAAGATGATTACGACTTCCATTATCTTAAGGGAATGCTGGTTGCACTGCTGGCCAAGCAAGGAGTAGTTGATTTGGAGTGGCAGCGGGCCGATGAATGTTTCTTGCATCCAGGGCGGTCTGCCGCCATATATTGGGATGGAGCCTATCTGGGCTACTTAGGCGAATTGCATCCCGACGTGGCAGAACAATATGGCCTGAAGCCCAGGGTTATTGTGGCGGAACTGGCATTGGAGTCAGTCTTAATACGGGCCAGCCACGTGCCTCTTTTTCAGGGGATCCCCCGTTACCCCGCAGTAGTTAGAGACTTAGCTATCGTTGTTGACCAGAATGTCACTGCCGCTCAGGTGGCGCAGGTCATCAGACGGGCCGCAGGTGAGTTGCTGGTTGATTTGCGGCTCTTTGATGTTTATCAAGGGCAGCAGGTAGCGGGTCAGCGCAAGAGCCTGGCCTACTCTCTCGTGCTGCAAAGCAGGGAGACGACATTACTCGATGCAGAAGTAACTGCCATTATAGAACGGGTAATCAGTGAGTTGCAGACGCAAGTGGGTGCCCAACTACGTCAGCTACGTTAAGCAGGAATCGCTAGGTCGGATGACGAACACCGACAGGGAGAACTCGGGCAGCGAGGGGTGGGTTTATGGCATTATCCGAGCGCAACAAAGTAAAAGTCCGCATTTGTAACGAGGATTACATGTTTATTAGTCCGGCTGAATCTGAACATCTAGTACGTCTGGCCAAATTAGTTGAAGGCCGCATTCAGGATAACATGAAGCGGGACCCGCGTCTCGGTGTGACCAGGGCTACAGTGATGACTGCCATGGTCTTGGCTGATAGCATGTTAGCCCAGCAAGAGAAAGCTGAACAGCTACAGGCCCAGTTGGAGGCCCTGCAATTTAGACAGGCCGAAATTGAGTCGGAGCTGAGGCGCGTAAAAGCAACGGCTGCCAAGCGCGCTAAGCGGAAAGGCAGGCGATAATATGGGCTATACAGGCGCGGAATCGCTGGTTTGGATCGATTGGGTCATGTTGGGTATCTTAGCGTTATCTGTGCTGAATGGCTTAACGCGTGGGCTGGTTAAGCAGGCCCTCGGTTTTGCCGGGCTATTTGTCAGCTTGTACTTGGCCGATCGCTGGGCCCCTGCAGTGGCTCTTTGGCTTAATAATAGCTTTGACCTTAGTACGCACATCAGGGCTTTTCTTTTACCCCTTCTGGGCGATTACCGTCTGGAGCCAACTGTTTTGGCCGTGCTAAGCTATTTACTGGTCTGGTGTTTAGTCAGTGCTGCTTTTGGCTTGCTAGGTTTGTTCTTGGAATCGGTAACCAAATTACCTCTGGTATCCTCGGCGAATCGACTGGGCGGTGCCATCTTAGGAGCTCTTAAGGGCGGGGTTATTGTTTTTATTATAGCCAGCTTGCTTTCTTTCCTGCCTGCCAGTACCAAATTGGGCTCTCTTGGCCAACGTTCCTATGTGGCGGCTCAGGTAAGATATATCAGCCCTGTGTTTTACCAGCACCTGCGGGATTTGATCAGTCGCATCTGGCTTCCCTAATTGGGGACTAAGCATAGCCCCTTTTAACTAGGCT
>CALNBW010000080.1 GCA_937874815.1 uncultured Bacillota bacterium
ATCTATATGGGCCTGATTAACTGGAAGTTTGTTATCCTGGCGCTAGTTATCGTGGGCTTGTCAGTCCTGCATAACCGCTTAACTGGCGCACCTATGCGTCGTGTTAGCGCGGATGTGCAAGGCAGCTTGGCAAAGCTCAATGGACGTCTCAAAGATATGCTGACCGGGATGCCTGTTATCCGTGCTTTTAACCTTGAACAGCACTTTGTTGATCAATATGCGGCCGACAACGCAGAAACACGGCAACTAGGCATGCAATTAGTGCAAAAGCAGGCGGTAAATTCCACTGGTAATAGCCTTTTCGGTACGGCTACCTTTCTGGGGATGTTAGCCTTCGGTAGTTACCTCATGCTACGGGGCGAGATCACCCCCGGTGATGCCGTGGCCGCAGTTCAGCTCTGCAACGGCATCTCGAATCCTATCCATGCTCTTGGCGATCTCTGGGCAGCCCTCCAAAGCTCTTTTGGTGCGGCCGACCGCGTTTTCGCTGTCCTAGACGAACCAGCTGAGCAGCTGCAGACTATTGCAAGAATTAGTGCAGGGTCGAGTCCACAAAGTATGGTTAGTCTGAGCCATGTGTCTTTTGGCTACGATGAACAGCAGCGAGTGCTGACGGACATTAATCTTGAGGTTGAACCGGGTAGTGTTGTCGCCCTAGCTGGTCCTAGCGGCGGGGGAAAATCGACCATTTTCAAGCTGCTGCTGGGATTCTATCAGGCTAATACCGGTGAATGCCTGCTCATGGGGCGTCCTCTCGGCAGCTACAGCCTGGAAGAATTGCGGGAGCAGATGGCTTTCGTTCCTCAAGACTCCTATCTATTTGCCGGCACAATATACGAAAACATTGCCTACGGGCACCCTGATGCTACTGCCGAGGAGATCATGGCTGCGGCCAAGGCAGCCAACGCCCATGATTTTATTGTGAATATGCCAGAAGGTTATAGGACGCAAGTGGGCGAGCGCGGCACCCAGCTTTCTGGGGGGCAGCGTCAACGCATTGCTATTGCTCGCGCTCTACTCAAAGATGCGCCGCTATTACTGCTTGATGAAGCTACTTCTAGTCTAGATAGCGAGGCAGAACACTTGGTGCAGGAAGCGCTGGCGCGCTTGATGCAGGGGCGCACAACGCTAATCATCGCCCATCGCCTATCTACCATCGAGAACGCAGACTGCATTCACGTTATCGCCGATGGTCGGATTGTAGAATCAGGTACTCACCAAGAGTTGCTGCAGCTTGACGGTGTGTACCGCAAGTTGTATGAAATACAATTGCGTGCTGCTTAAGGCCTGAACGTAAGTTCCCCATGCTCTTCTAATTCCCATTGGACATAAAAACGTTCCAGGAATTGTAATCGATGCTCCAGTTCCCGACGGCTGATAGCATAATTTAGAGAAGCCAAAGATTCTTCGTGCCAGGGAGGATCAACCTGGTAGAAACGCTGTATGAGATCGGAAGAGCACACGTCTGAATTCCAGTCACGTTTCGGAAT
>CALNBW010000081.1 GCA_937874815.1 uncultured Bacillota bacterium
CAATAGTCACCACCATGCCTGGTTCTAGTATATCGGTAGATGTCTTCCCCGCGCTAGGCCCTTCGTGCACCTGGAGGCCTACGCCATGCCCTAAACCATGGCCAAAGTAGTCGCCATAACCGGCTGCCGCAATGATATCCCGGGCAACCTGGTCAACTTCTTTGCCCGGCATCCCTGGCCGTACAGCGGCCTGGGCCTGTAGCTGGGCCTGTAACACAATGCCATAGATCTCTAATTGCTTCTCGCTCGGCTGGCCCAATACAACCGTGCGCGTCATATCCGAGCAATAGCCACCATGAACTGCGCCAAAATCCAAGGTCAAGAAATCGCCTGCCTGCAACACCCGCTGCGTGGGCCCCCCATGGGGCAAGGAAGAGCGGGGGCCGGATGCGGCGATGATGGAAAAAGCCATGCCTTCTGCCCCCAAACGGCGCATAGCAAACTCCAGGTCTAGGGCAACTTCCAATTCAGTTCTTCCTACCTTAATCTCAGGCAACACCTGCGCAAAAGCGGCCTCGGCAATCTCAGTGGCCTGCTGCATGACAGCTATTTCTTCCTCTGTTTTAACCCGCCTCAGCTTCTCAACGATGCCGCTCAGGGGCACTAACTCTGCCGTAAGTCTTTTGGTTAGTCGCTCGTACTCGGCATAGGTTACGTAATCTTGCTCAAACCCTAAGCTACTGATGCCATCCGCCGCCAACACATCCTGGAGAGCATCCTGCCCTGGCTCACCAATCTTCACTACCTGAAATTCGGGCGCTTGAGCCTGCGCCTGTTCTATGTAGCGAAAATCTGTTAGGAGATAAGCGCTGGCCTGAGTTACTACCAGCGTGCCAGCGGAGCCATGAAACCCACTGATGTAACGTCTGTTTTCTGGCCGCGTTATCATGAAAGCCTGAATGCCAGCAGTTTCTATCTCTGCCCTTAGTTTTGCCAACTTACTCAATTCTTTCCCTCCTTATTATGCTTCCGTCTCTAAACTAAATGACGTCAGCTACCTAATTAGGACCGTGTAGATAAATGAATTACTATTTATTGTTTCGACGGTTCCCCGGAGAACACCTGCCCGCCTACCACAAGAAACTCTAGTCATTATGGCTCCCATTGCTCCAACCATGTCATCACCAGACAGGGTACTTTACGGTTGCGTTCCCACATGCCTGTAAACTCAGGCAAGGGGCGCTGTTTGTTGATGCCTAGTTCCATAATCAGGCTCGGTATCTGATAAGTCGTCACCACATGATCCCGTTCCATTCCACCAATACCGCCGGAACTATGACGTAGCTCATAACCGGTAAGATTGGCTACTGCTTGCGCCAGGCCCCGATCTCGTTCCAGCCAGCGGCCTGTCTGATAGTAATAGTAGAATACCATGTTGCCGACCGAGTGATAGGCGAGGTGGGCCGCAAATTGCTCTTGTTGCTGTAGCCGCTCGAGGATGATCACTTCCGGTTCAGTCAGTGGCTCCGAGCCAGCATGATTGGCACTAGCGGGAACGGCTGGGCCGTAGTCGCGAGCCAAGTGCCAGTTGGTGGGGTATTGTCGGTTAAGGTCAACGCCCCTAGCATTAGCTTTCCAAAGGGCAAAATTGCGCGAACCATTATTAAAAGTAAGCAATCGGTCGTAATTGAGGCTACTATGGCCATTGGTAGCTACTATTTCCACCCCGTCGGGGTTCACCATGGGCACCACGTATAAGGTATATGTAGATAGCAAGTCCCTGAGGTCATATTCAAAAAAAGACTGACCAGTATGATAATGATAGGCATAATGCTCAACCATGGTCATCAAAAGAAAGCTACTAATCCACTCGCTACCGTGGTGGGCCCCATCGAGCAAGATCTTTTTGGGGCCATGCCCCAGCTTGACCAAATAGATGGCACGCCTTTCCACCGACTCGCCGATGATATCCACTGTCAGCAAGTCATACTGGTCGACCAAGGCCTGCAGGTGACCAATCATCTTCTCATAGGAATAAACGCCTTTGGTGCGCACAATTGACTTAAACTTTAGGTCTGGATAGAGCGGAATATCGGTTTGCTCTGGCGGCACCACTGCGGGGATGGTAGGCTCTTTCTGGATAATGGGCGGCCGTGCTTGCACGTAGAACCAGACATCAAGATATAAGTAAACGACCAGCACGGTCAGAATGATGCTTAAGACTAGTATCAAGCGCTTGATAAGCTACGCCTCCCCTGTTGATGCCAAGAGTGCTGTTCCTGTTTATCTTCGAGCTTACAGGGGCAGATTCCTTTCGCTTGGGAGTAGATTGGCAAAACTAGCCGTGAGGCCTGTTGTAAATAGCAGGGGCTGCGGGGTGTTTGCTTAAGCACCCGCAGCCCCTTACAAAAAGAAGCTCGGTTCTACTGGAGTCGCTGGAAAATTAATGGCAATCGCAATACTCAGCGTCGCAGCAGTCACCGTCTAGTTCAAACACCAGCTCCCCTTGAACGAGGGTAGCCAGAACTGTGCTACGCACCTTGAGCGGATGGCCGTCCCAGACAGCTAAATCGGCATCCTTACCGGCTTCTATGCTGCCAATTCTGTCGGCTAGGCCAAGGATTTCCGCTGGATAAAGCGTAATCGCCTTCAGAGCCTCTTCTGGGCAGAGACCGCCGCGCACAGCTAGCCCCGCTTGCATGGTTAAGGTCAAAAGTGGGGTTTCCGGATGGTTCGTGGTTAGGGCAAACTTAACTCCGGCGTCGTGTAAAAGGGCGGGTGTACGAATGGTGCGCCCGGCCGTCTCCACACTCATGCGCGCCGCTGAAATCGGGCCCAGAATAACGGGCATATCGGCCTGCTTAATAGTCTTGGCCAACTTATGGGCTTCAGTGGCCGTGGTAAGAACTAGGCGCACCCCAAACTCTTCGGCAATACGCAGAGCGGTCATCATGTCATCCGCGCGGTGAGCATGCACATAGAGAGGCATTTCCCCACTGATGACCTTGGCTAGGGCTTCGCTCTGTAAATCGCGCTCCGGCATCTTGTCGGGGTTAGCTTGGCCCCGCGCCACCTTCTCCTGATAGTCTTTCGCCTTACTTAAAGCTTCGCGCAAAATGAAAGCTGTCCCCATGCGCGTGCTGGGCATTTTCTTCAGGTTGCGCCAGGATCCCTTCGGATCTTGCCCCAGTGCTGCTTGCATACCGACCACACCTTGGTAAAGGTCGTCGGCAGTAGCCCGCTCTTGCATTTTGAAGACGGCAGCCTGGCCCCCAATCACATTGGCGGTGCCAGGGGCGCTTAACACCGTGGTTATGCCATGCTCCATAGCATCATAAATAGCCTCATCCTCTGGACTAAAACCATCCAGTGCCGATAGGTGCGGCATGATCGGGCTGCGAGTATTCTCGTTGCGGTCATCGCCTTCCCAGCGCATACCTTCTTCTTTGAGGCCGATGGCTGTATGGGCGTCGATTAGGCCAGGCATCACATATGCACCCTGCACATCGAGGATGTCAGCAGTGTCGGGCACTACGATGTCCGCCCCCACCTGCAGTATTTTGCCGTTCTCCACCAAAATCGTACCGTTCTCAATCTCGCCGTGGGTAATAGTGAGAATGTGGGCGTTAATAATTGCTAGCATTTGCTTCCCTCCCTATCGCTGGTAGACAATGCTACCGTTAATGATGGTGTAGTCCACATGGGTTGTATACTCGAAGGGATGGTCGTCCCAGATTACGATGTCAGCCTCTTTACCAACCTCAAGGGAGCCGACGCGATCGGCTACACCACAAATCTCGGCAGCAGTGAGAGTGATAGCTCGCATGGCCACCTCTTCATCAAGCCCATGCTTAACAGCTAGGCCGGCGCAGATGGGCAGATACCACACGGGGATAATGGGATGGTCAGTCATCAAGGCTACCTTGACGCCGGCGGCAGCACAGATGGCCGGAGTAGCTAGGCTGC
>CALNBW010000082.1 GCA_937874815.1 uncultured Bacillota bacterium
CGCTCTTCGCGCTGGCTTCCTCCTATTAGCTCTCCAACCCCGGGCACCAGCAGGTCCATAGCCGCTACTGTACGCCCATCCTCGTTCTGGCGCATGTAAAAGGCCTTGATTTCCCGCGGATAGTCGGTTACGAAGACAGGTTTCTGGTAGATCTGCTCCGCTAGGTAACGCTCATGTTCCGTTTGCAGGTCCATACCCCACTTAACGGGGTACTCAAACTCGCGGTCAGCCTGTTCTAGTAGCTCGATCGCCTTGGTGTAGGTGATACGTGCAAAATCCGAGTCAATGACATTCTGTAGGCGCGCGAGCAGGCCTTTGTCTACAAATTCATTGAAGAAGGCGAACTCCTCTGGTAGTTCCGCCAGGGTATAGCTGAGCACATATTTGAGCATATCTTCTGCCACGTTCATGTTTTCTTCCAGATCAGCAAAGGCGATCTCAGGCTCCAGCATCCAAAACTCGGCGGCATGACGGCCGGTATGCGAGTTTTCAGCACGGAAGGTGGGTGCAAACGTGTATACATCCTTAAAAGCCAAAGCAAAGATTTCAGCCTCTAGCTGCCCGCTTACTGAGAGCCCTACTTCCTTGCCAAAGAAATCCTGGCTGAAATCGACTTCATTGGCACTAGTGCGGGGCACGTTCATAAGGTCAAGCGTGGTTACATGGAACATCTCGCCAGCGCCCTCCGCATCGCTACCGGTGATGATGGGCGAGTGCACATAGAGATAGCCTCTTTCTTGGAAGAAACGATGCAAGGCATAGGCGGCGACGGAGCGCACGCGAAAAACGGCCGAAAACAAGTTGGCACGAGGGCGCAGATGGGCTATCTCCCGCAGATACTCTAGCGAGTGGCGCTTTTTCTGCAGGGGGTAGTCGGAGTTTGATGTTGCTTCGACATTGACCTCGCTAGCCTGAATTTCTACGGGTTGTTTGGCCCCCGGGGTCGCCACTATCTGTCCCCGTACTGTGATCGCGGTAGAGATGGGCAGTTTACTGATGTCGTCGAAGTTAACCATGGATTCGCCAAAGACGACCTGCAGATTCCTAAAGAAGCTCCCGTCGTTCAGTTCAATAAACCCGGTTGTTTTTGATGCGCGTAAGGTTCGGATCCAGCCTTGGACAACCACTTCCTTGCCGATGAAATGGTCCGCCTGCCGATAAATAGACTTCACCTTAACTAGATTCACAGCATTCCCTCCTTAAAATTGATTAACAATAAAAGCCCTTCATCCACTCTGGGACGAAGGGCTAACTCGCGGTGCCACCCAAATTGCCTGACTAAGGTCAGGCCAACTTTTCTCAGCGATAACGGGCTTATCCGTCCGGGACTACTAACGCTAGCGCTTTCGAGCGGAAGCTCCAGGTTGTTCTTCGCTACAAGCCGCTGCACTGGGCTCGCACCTTACCCCAGCTCTCTGTGGCCGTACTTGCAGTTACTCTTCCTATCATAGCCGTTTCTATTTGCTAATGACTATACCTGATTGCGATAAGGCTGTCAACGCCGGGCTGGCGGCATGATCTTTGCCGAAACTAGGCATGGTTCTTAAGGATATTAAAATCTATTAAAGATTAATGCAGGGAAAAAAGCCCTAATGGCAAATTTAATCTATAGGGGTTGGTTGTAGGAGGTGGAGGTTTGGTTGGAATCTTATTGGCGTTGTCCTTGCAGGCAAATCAGACGGCGATCACAGAGGCACTCAATTCGGTGCATATCATAGTAACTGATGAGCATACAGAGCTGCTGGAGCAAGTAACACAGCTGAAGCCGGATGTGTTTCTAATCGATACTTATCATGCCAGTAATCAAGAGCTCTTGGCTACGTACCGCACATTGGTTCCGTGGGGCTATATTGTCCTCATCTATCAGCAAGCGTCAGACCTGCAGTTTTCTCGCCAAGTTGATGAAGTCTGGCCAGTTGCGACTTTAGCGATGGGCCAGGTTACCTTGCTTTTGCGTCTGGCCAGGCTCAATCATTATCGCAATGAACGCACCAGTAAGTGTAAGCTGGCCAGTAGCGAAGGGCCATATGATGACGCTTGCTTCAAAGGGTTGGAGCGCTTCTTGGTTGCTGGTGAGCGCTTTGCTTCTCCTGGCGCTTGGGGGCGACAGTTCTTTGAACAGTGGACCTTCCTACTGCAGCACGTTACAGCCGCTTTTGGAGTTGGTGCTATCGCCGCTTGGCCGTGTGCGCCCCCAGTTGAGCCAGATAGGGCGTTAAAATCCGTCGTTAATGTCGATACGCTCCTGCCGGACAAACTGCGTTCAGCTGTAACAGACAGTGGGGTGAAATTCGAATCGATCTTCGGTGGCACCGCACTGCTACTTTCCATGCGCTTTGAAGGGGCTTTCTTTCCCCTGCTTGTCCTCTGGTGCACGGAGAATACGGGAGAGTATGCACAGAAGATTGCGGAAGCCGCATCTAGCTATTATACCGGAGCCTATGCCATCCGGAATACGGGCGCTGTACTACAGCTGGTAAACAACATTATTAGGCATGTGGTGAATACAATCAACCATCAGTACGCAGTAGCGCTGTATTCTTTTGGCCAATGCGTGTTTTGCCGAGAAATCATCGCGGATAAAGCCTATTACGACGCAATCTCTTGGGCATTAGATCTGGGGATTATCTTGCTTGACACCGACTGCAATGTCATTTTCGCTAACGAACTGGCAGTCCGTTTGCTCACTAGCAGAGGGCTAACCACCGACGAGGCCACAACGGCAGGGTTGCCCTTGTTGGATGAAATCCTAGAGAGGATTGCCGCCGCTAGGCAGAGTGTCAGGGTCAGATTCACCCTGTGTGCGCCTAACGGTAACCGTCTAGCGATTTCTGCTGTCCAAGCTTTCAGCTCAGAAAGTGAACTGTTGGGTTACGTGGTGACAGTGCAAGATGAGACAGAAGCCCAGGAAGCCAAATTGGAGGCGCGTTTGCGAGAAAGGTTAGCTTCAGTGGGTGAGCTAGCGGCCGGGATGGCCCACGAAATTCGCAATCCCCTTACCTCCATTCGCGGTTTTATGCAGTTGCTGAAGCAGCGGTTGATAACTGCGGAAATGGAGGCAGAAATTCGTTATGCCGATTATGTGCTGGAGGAGATTGATCGAGCCAACCACGTGATCACGAATTTCCTGACCCTGGCAAAGCCTCAAGATGAAGTATGGCTGCAGGTAGATATCAATGAACTACTGACTAAGATGTTGCAGTTAGTGGAGAATCAAGCTGTTTTGAGAGGAGTACGTCTAACGTGGCAGTTTGCCCCCAATCTCGCCTTGATTCGGGGGAAGGCCGAGGCTCTAGTACAAGTGTTCTTAAATATTGTTACTAACGCTTTGCAGGCAACCTCCAAGGGCGGGTCCATTCATATTCTTACCCGTCAAATAGGCGACCACGTGCTGGTGAGCGTACAAGATTCCGGCGTTGGCATGAGCCCTGCTGTGCAGAAGCGTATTTTCAACCCTTTCTACAGCACCAAGGAAGGCGGAACAGGCCTGGGGCTAGCCCTCTGTCGGCAAATTATCCATGAGCATCAAGGTGAGATCGAGGTGACTAGTACTATTGGCGTTGGTAGCTGCTTTACTGTTTGTCTCCCCATCACCAATAATATGTAGAGACTGCCGGCGTTGGTAAACAGAGTGGGTATATCTGCAGCTAAATGGGCAAAATTTACACGCAAATTATCTTGTACCGGAGCAGGAAATTAGTCGTGTAGGCAGTAATATCTATAGTAGAGTAGACGGTTAGTAATGGTTTGAAAAGGAGGCGGTGGTTATCAGCGTTCAGTTTACTCCCCAGGATGCGCCCACTACCCTGCAGTCGTTTCAGTTTGTGGCCGATGCAGACTTATTGAAGCAGTTTGTGGGCAAGACAGTGTGTGATGTCCAGATAACTGAGGCTACCTCACAAGGTAT
>CALNBW010000083.1 GCA_937874815.1 uncultured Bacillota bacterium
TGCTTTTGCTAACCAAGTAGAAGGCAAAGGGTTTTGTTTGGTAGGACAGGTTGACAAGACTTCTACCATACTAAACCCTTTGCCTTCTACTTGGTTAGCAAAAGCATGCTTTATAGCCTGTTTAGCCTTATTTACTAACTGCGGTGTATGCACAGCCACTCGTTCGATATATGCAGGCCCATCTAGTGTGGCCAACATCTCCGACATCCGAATCGGGTATCCCTGCAACTTTACGTCACGGCCATAAGGCGAAGTAGTGGTCTTGTGCCCGACTAAGGTAGTAGGAGCCATTTGGCCACCGGTCATGCCATAGATGCCATTGTTGACAAAGATCACAGTGATATTCTCGCCACGGGCAGCAGCATGCACGATTTCACCAGCACCGATAGATGCTAAGTCACCATCACCTTGATAACTGAAAACAATCGCATCCGGTCGCACACGCTTAATGCCGGTGCAGACAGCGGGCGCGCGCCCGTGAGCCGCTTCTTGCATGTCGCATTCAAAGTAGTTGTAAGCTAACACTGCGCACCCTACCGGAGCCACACCTACAGTGCGATCGAGGATACCTAGATCATCAATAGCTTCAGCTACCAAACGATGAATGATCCCATGGGTGCAACCGGGACAATAGTGGGTGACAACATCGGCTAGAGCCTGCGGACGCTCAAATACTTTAGCCATTATGCATCCCCTCCCAATATTTCCTTGAACTTAGCGAGTACGGCCTCTGGGGTAGGCACCATACCACCCGTACGGCCATAGAAATGAACCGGCTTCTTACCATTAACCGCTAGGCGTACGTCTTCAACCATTTGTCCTGCACTCATCTCCACGCTCAAGAAAGCCTGGGCATGTTCGGCAGCACGGGCAAAGGGCTCGGACGGGAAGGGCCAAAGAGTAATCGGGCGAATGAGGCCGACACGCAGGCCTTCCTGCTTAGCCGCCTCCATAGCCGAGCGCACAATACGGGCGGTCGTTCCGTAAGCGGCAACAACTAGATCCGCATCCTCTACATCGACCTCCTCGTAGCGCACTTCGTTAGCCTCAATCTCAGCATACTTGCGCTGCAGATGATTATTATGCTCTTCCAGCTTATCTGGCTGCAAATAGAGGGAGTTAATCACGTTGCGGCGGCCGGAATGATTGCGCGTACCCGTGGTGGCCCACTCTTTCGCCGGTAATTCAGTAACCGCTTCGTCGCGGAACATGACAGGCTCCATCATCTGCCCCATCATGCCGTCGCCCAAGATCATCACCGGTGTACGATACTTGTCAGCAAGATCGAAAGCGTCTTGCACCACATCTACCGTTTCCTGTATGGTGGCTGGAGCTAAGACCAAAACGCGATAATCGCCATGGCCACCGCCTCTTGTAGCTTGCCAGTAGTCGCCCTGTGCCGGCTGGATGCCGCCCAAACCAGGGCCCCCTCGCACCATGTTCACAATGACACAAGGTAATTCAGCGCCGGCAATGTAAGAGATGCCTTCTTGCTTGAGGCTGATGCCAGGACTAGAGGAAGATGTCATGACCCTCGCCCCTGCCCCGGCTGCGCCATAGATCATGTTAATCGCGGCTATTTCGCTCTCCGCCTGCACCATCGCTCCCCCGACCTGGGGCAACCTTCTCGCCATATACTCGGGCAACTCGTTTTGTGGAGTGATGGGGTAACCAAAGAAATGACGGCAACCGGCCTGAATGGCAGCCTCACCAATGGCCTCGTTGCCCTTCATTAGGATTTTTTCGCCCATTGCTAAACCTCCTCCTTAAATAGTTATTTCTCTACTTCGATCACTGCGTCCGGACACATCCGTGCACAAAAGGCGCAGGCGATACATTGGGATTGATCGGTGATGGTCGCATAGTGAAAGCCCTTATTGTTCATCCCTTCCGACATGATAAGAATCTTACGAGGGCAAACCGAAACACATAGCTCGCATCCCTTGCAGCGGTCCTCACGAAAAGTTACTTTTGGCATCTTTCCAAGCTCCCTCCTTTACAGATATATGGTATGACGTCTATTCCCACGGCCGCTTCATGTAAAGCTGAAGGGGCAAAACTGGGGCACGCATCACTGCTGTAGCCGCATCCACTAGATTCTCGGCAACAGCATTAAAAGCGAGGGGCAAATTGGTCGCCTCCCCTATTGCTAAAGCGAGTTCCTCTCCCTTTTGTAGTAGCGGAACGTCGGTAAACTGCATCAGGTTGGTATTGTTAACCAGGCCCGTTACTTTCAGGCGAGACGTCTGTTCAATGGCTCGCATGACTGCGACAGCTGGCTTCATTGCTTGAGTGAATGGCCGGCTGGCGTTAACCACGAAGAACATGTCATAGTCAGCAGGCGTAAACATTTTACTATAGCGCCCGAGCACGCGGGCACCGACATCATCACCGCCGACATCAAATACGGCATAGCGTGATGGGTCTTGCAGAACACCGCCTATTTCAGGAGGCAGAGCCGGCAAATCTGCCGTGGATAGGGCCCCTTCTGGAGCTACCACATGGATTCCAGCCGCTGTAACTAATTCCTGCCGTTCGCGGGACCGAAAGTAAGGGTTAACAATATCCAGATCGACAATAGCCAAGTTTTCGACGGTTGGCCTAGATTGGAGGGCGTAATTGACAGCGACTTCCGTCTTGCCGCTGCCATAGGCACCCACAAATAGAATAATTCGCTTTTCACTAAAAAGCAATGCCGTCAAACCTTTCCTTTAGATTGTACTAAGGGGCATAATTGAGAGCGACTTCCTCCCCGGTCAAGACCCGCAGCGCCCCCTGGGCCAAAGCCAGCAGCTCATCCTCACCCGGGTAAACCATCACAGGAGCAATATATGTTACCCGTCGCCGTATCCAATCTACCAAATAACTTTGATCGTAGG
>CALNBW010000084.1 GCA_937874815.1 uncultured Bacillota bacterium
TTTTTTGGGGCATGAGGAGAGCGAGCGGGTAAAGCATACGCTATTCGTCTACAGTGACAGGTACGACCTACAAGGCCATGCTACCTTTACACTGTTAGCAAGAATGCTCTCTAAAGGCATCGCTTTTCATCATGCGGGCCTATTGCCAGTGCTTAAAGATTTGGTGGAAGAATTATTTGAGCAAGGATTAGTGAAAGTACTCTATTGCACAGAGACGTTTGCCGTCGGCGTTAACTACCCGGTAAAGAGTGTCTGCTTCCTGGAGCAACAGAAGTTTGACGGGCAAAGCCTACGGCCATTAACAGCACAAGAGTATATGCAGATGTCGGGGCGGGCTGGGCGTCGGGGTATTGATCACCGCGGCTACGTGTTTACCCTAGTTGCGGATCCGGAGGTGCCTGAGTTAGCCGATTACTCACGGCGCGCTATCGAACCCATCAGTAGCCAGTATCGCCTGAGCTGTAACTCCATATTGAACCTGATGCGGCGAGGGCTGGAGGATCAGGTGGCAGCTGCTTATCACTCTAGCTTTGCTGAATACTTGAGTCGCCTAGAGCAGGAGTGGCTGCAGCAGGAGCTGGTTCAGCTGGAAGAACGAAAGAAAGGACTGCTAGTTCACGTTTGTTATGCCAGTGAGCAGGATTATTGCCCACTTCGCTATCGGCGTCTGCAGTCGAAGCTGCGGGGCTTAGAGCGTGAATGGCGTCGCTATCGGCGCCGTGATTTGGCCAGGCAGCGCGATCAGGTGCGCACACAGATTAGCGCCATTAAACCCAAAAAGTGTTCAGCCGACGATATTAACAAGTGTCGTCGTGCCCAGTGGCAGTTGCGACAGCTGCAAGACGAGCAAACGGCGTTAATTACCCGACTAGATGCCTTGCCTACCACGGATGATTGGCTAGAGCAATATAACCGTATAAAACGACGCTTAGGTCATCTTGGCTATATCGATGGCGATGAGATTTTGGCCCGGGGGGAACTGGCCAGCGAGATCAATTTCCAGGAGATCTTAATTACCGAGTTTGTGTTTGCTGGGTTGCTAGACGAACTTTCAGTAGCTGAGATTTGTGCTGTGCTCATTGGAGTAGATTACAGCGCTCGTTACAATGATTTTACCAGTCGTTTGCGCATTCCGCTTTTGGGCAAGTACGTGCGTATCGCCGATGAACTAAAGAGTGACCCAGTATTAGGACCGGGTATTGTCTATTCGCCGCAAGTGGCACCGCTGGCCTATGCCTGGGCCAGTGGAGAAGAATTTAGTGCCCTGATGGAGCTCACTACAATTGAAGAGGGCGATGTGGTTAGTTTGCTACGTCGGGCAGTTGACATCCTGCGCCAATTGCGTAAGGCCTTAGGCAGCCAACCTTTTTGGGGGCCTAAGCTAACAGAGTGCTTGGGGGCTATGGAACGGGATGTGGTTAGGGTAGAATTGTAGTTGGGGAAGGTCATTTTAGGGGTTAGGAGACTGAAGGGTGAAAACTGAACAGAAACGCATCATGGTGGTAGAAGACAATCGCCTGGCGGCGACTTTCCTGGGTGACATCTTAGAACAGGCAGGTTATTTTGTGCTCAAGGCCGAATCCGGCCTTGAGGCTTTACGCTTAGTACAGCAAGGAAAGATTGATCTGGTATTGCTAGATATTGTGATGCCTGATATGGATGGCTATGAGGTAGTGCGCCAACTGCGTAACGACACTCGTACCAACAACACTCCGATTATTCTACTCAGCTCGCATCAGGGGACAGCCGAAAAGGTTAAAGGTTTTGAGCTCGGTGCCGATGACTATGTTACTAAACCCTTTGTGCCAGCTGAGTTGTTGGCGCGAGTGATGGCCCATCTACGGCGCTCCCGCTTAACCCTCTCTAGCAGCCCGCTAACTGGTTTGCCGGGAAATGCGAGTATAGAAGATGAGCTGATCCAGAAGGCAGGGAGTAGTCAGCCTTTTGCGGTGCTGTACATAGACATGGATAATTTCAAGGCCTTCAATGACGCTTACGGATTTCTGCAAGGGGATGAGATGATCCGGCTGTTGGCCCATGTGCTGCAGCAGGTTATGAAGCAGTATGGCAACCATTGCGACCTGGTGGGGCATATCGGCGGTGATGACTTTGTAGTAGTCACTACCCCTGCTAATGTCGATAACATCTGTCAACAGACTATCGCTCAATTTGCGTCATTAAGTAAAGAGCTCTATGAGGCGGGGAGCGAAGAACTGTTACCTGTTACTCTTTCTATCGCAGTAGTTACTAATGAGTATCATCAGTTTGCCGATCATTGGGAGATCGCCCAAGCGGCTGCCAGTCTCAAGCAACAAGCCAAGTCCGTACCTGGCAACGCCTATGTCAGGTCTACCCCTGCCACCAAGACTAGCGGCGGGAAGAGCGTTTTGATTATTGATGATGACCGCCTAGTCAGTGCTGTCTTACAGGCCAACTTTGAGCAAAAGGGTTATAATATTGTGATGGTCAACAGTGTGTTAGCTGCTGTGCACTCCATGCGAACGCAGCAGCCTGATCTAGTCATCCTAGACGTAATTTTGCCAGGCACTTCGGGTTTTGCTTTCTGTCGGCGGCTTAAGGCTAATCCGGGAACTAAGCACATTCCAGTTCTCATGGTATCGAGCACTGCGGCCGAAGAGCAAGCCTTAGAAGCTGGTGCCGACGCTTTTTTAGCAAAACCATTCAACATGAAACTGCTGCTACATACCGCAGCGCAACTTTTACATATCCCAGCGCCAATGGAGGCGCAGGAGTCATCGGATTGAGACCTAAATCGAGCGGAGGTAGGTTAGTAGATGCAAAATGCCGTTACTGAAGTACGTACTTTGTTAAAAGGAAAGAACTTGCGCCTGACCCCGCAGCGGGAAGCAGTGTTGAGGATCTTGCTTGATTGCGAAGGCAGTCATTTGACAGCGGAGGACATCTACGACCGTACCCGGGCCGAGTATCCCGACATCGGGCTAGCCACCATCTACCGGGCCCTAGAGCTGTTTGAAGAGTTGGGGCTGGTGTCTAGGCTAGAGTTTGGCGATGGCGGGCGTCGTTATGAATTCGCTTTGGGCAAGGATCATCACCATTTGCTGTGCCTGGACTGCGGGCAAATTGCCGAGTTTAACGAAGACCTATTAGAAGATCTGCAGGAAACCATTGCCCGTGAAAGCGGCTTTCTGATCTTGAATCACAGTTTGCGTTTCTTTGGCTACTGCAGCCGCTGTAAGAGTAAGCATATCCGTGAGGTAGAGGCATGAGCGTCGGGTATGCGCAAGATAAACAGAATTTGCTGCGACGTTTACGACGCGTAGAAGGGCAAATTCGCGGCATACAACGCATGCTGGAAGAAGATCGTTACTGCGTAGATATTCTGATTCAGATAGCAGCAGTCCGGGCGGCCTTGGACAAAATAGGCTTGGCCCTGATTGAAGATCATACCCGGGGCTGCGTGCAAAATGCCTTGGCTAACAATCAGGGCGATGATGCCATTGACGAATTGATGGATGTCATCGCTCAGTTTCTCAAATAGGAGGCAGATGGAATGACCCAGGTTTCAGCTTATGATGTGGCCGTTATTGGTGCCGGTCCTGCTGGTATGACCGCGGCCCTTTACGCTGCGCGGGCCGACCTCAAGACAGTGTTATTGGAACGGTTGTCAGCCGGCGGTCAGCTAGCCACAACTGATGTTATAGAAAACTACCCCGGTTTCCCTACAGGTGTCGGCGGGCTGGATGTCAGCTTTGCCATGCTAGAGCAGGCCCAGCGCTTCGGTGCTGAGTTCCAACTGGCTGAGGTAAACCGTCTTGATTTAGCTGGAGAAATGAAACAGGTGGCTACGAGCGAGGGGATTATTACCGCTCCCTGCGTAATCTTAGCAACTGGTACCAGGCCCCGCTTACTTGGCGTCCCTGGCGAAAAGAGCCTGCGTGGGCGCGGAGTTTCATACTGTGCCGTCTGCGATGGTGCTTTTTATCGGGGGAAAGAGGTGGCGGTTGTCGGGGGCGGCGACTCAGCTGTAGAAGAGGCTGTCTACCTGACCCGCTTCGCCAGCAAAGTCCATCTGTTGGTCAGGCGTGATCAGTTGCGCGCGACCCCCGTGGTGCAAGCTAAGATATTGAACCACCCGCAGGTTGAAATCCACTGGAACACAGTTGTGGAGGAAATCTCCGGTGAGACCAAAGTAGAAGCCTTAAGCCTGCTCAACCGGGTAACAGGGGAGAAGAGCCAGTTAGCGGTGGGCGGTATTTTCATCTACGTTGGCTTGTTGCCCAATAACGAATCTTTCATTGGGCAAGTGGAACTAGACGAGTACGGCTATGTGGTGGCAGATGCGGAAATGCAAACTAACGTGCCCGGAGTATTGGTCGCTGGCGATTTGCGGGCCAAGAATCTACGTCAAGTAGCAACTGCCGTTGGCGATGGGGCCATTGCTGGTGTGACCGCTCAGCATTACCTGGATAGCCTAAAGCGATAGAGGTGAAGAGGGTGACAAATGCAAAACAGAGCCTGCTAAAACAGCTGCCTGCGGTGGACACCGCGCTTAAAGAGGCGGCCGTGCAGCATTTGCTGCTCCAATATGGACAGGTAACTGTGACGAGGGCGCTTCGCGCCCTTTTAGATACTTGGAGGCAACAAATATTACAGGAACAATGGGGGGCGGCCGAGCTAGCGCAGGCCCTGGCAGACTTACCGCTAGCACTGGCACGACAAGTGGCGGCGGCAGAACAACCTAATCTCAGGCCGGTGGTCAATGCCACTGGGGTGATTATCCATACCAACTTGGGGCGCTCGCTCCTAGCCGAAGCCGCTGCTGCCCAGATTGCCCAGGTAGCTAATAGCTATTCCACTTTGGAAGTAGATGTGGAGACGGGGGCACGAGGTTCACGTTATAGCCATGTGGTGCAGTTGCTTTGCGAGCTTACTGGCGCAGAAGATGCCTTAGTGGTTAACAATAACGCTGGCGCAGTCCTCCTGGCCTTAGCTGCTTTAACTGCAGGCGGTGAGGTAGTCGTTTCCCGCGGCCAGTTGGTAGAAATAGGCGGGTCTTTCCGTATTCCAGAAGTCATGGCCCAGAGTGGTAGCCGTTTGGTGGAAGTAGGCACAACTAACAAGACCCATCTGTTTGATTATGAGCGGGCTATCGGGCCAGAAACGGCAGCCTTGCTGAAAGTGCATACGAGTAATTACCGATTGGTTGGTTTTACAGAGGAAGTGGCTGGGCGCGACTTGGCCGCTTTGGCCCACGAACAGGGCTTGCTGGCAGTTGAAGATCTGGGGAGCGGCGTACTGATTGATCTGCATCGCTACGGCCTCATGTATGAGCCGACAGTACAAGAATCAATAGCGGCGGGCATGGATGTAGTCACTTTTAGTGGCGACAAACTGTTGGGCGGGCCGCAAGCCGGTATCATCGCTGGGCGCGCCGAGTATATTGCCAAACTGCGGCAACATCCGCTGACGCGAGCTTTGCGTATAGATAAATTGACCCTGGCCGGACTAGAAGCTACTCTACGCCTCTATCTGGATGAAGAGACAGCGATAAAGGAAATCCCCACCTTGCGTATGTTGACCACGCCTGTAGCGGAACTGGAGGCCAGGGCAGTGCAGCTAGTGGCAGAGCTCTTACCCCTAGTAGGCAAGGCAGCTAAAATTGAAGTAGTGCCTAGCCTGGCGCAGGTCGGCGGCGGCTCTCTACCAGGCTACGACATTGAGAGCGCGGCAGTAGCAGTTGTGCCTCAGGCCATCAGTCCTGACGAGCTAGAAAAACGTTCGCGCCTGGGGCAGCCTGCTGTTTTTGTACGCATTTATCGTGATCAGGTATTACTGGACATGCGTACCCTGCAGCCGGATGAGTTTTCTTCAGTGCGCGAGGCAGTCTGTCAGGCATTACTCGGGAGGTAATAAGGGTTTGAAACACGTTATTATAGGCACCGCGGGCCATATCGACCACGGCAAAAGTAGTCTGATCAAGGCGATCACTAATATTGAAACTGACCGGCTAAAGGAAGAAAAGAAGAGGGGCATCACCATTGAGCTCGGTTTTGCCTATTTTGATTTGCCCAGCGGCCGTCGCGCTGGCATCGTGGACGTGCCCGGGCATGAAAAATTTATCAAGAATATGTTGGCTGGTGCTAGTGGCATCGATGTTGTCATCTTGGTGATTGCCGCCGATGAGGGCATGATGCCTCAGACGATTGAGCATCTGCATATCTTGTCCTTGTTGCAGACGCAAAAAGGGATAGTGGCTGTCACAAAGATAGATATGGTGGAGCCAGAATGGCTGGAGCTGATGCTAGACGACATCGCTGACCAACTGAAGGGTACTTTCCTGGAAGACGCCGCCATTATGCCGGTTTCTTCCGTCACTAAGCAGGGTATCCCGGAGTTAATAGAGAAAATCGACGAACTGACGGCTGAAGTGGTCACCCGTGACGACCACCTGCCCTTTAGGTATCCGATTGATCGGGTTTTTAGTATGACAGGTTTTGGCACTGTGGTTACAGGCACCCTGATTTCAGGGCAGATACGGGTTGGCGACAAAATTGAAATCTACCCGGAGAACCTGGAGACCCGGGTACGTTCTCTGCAAGTGCATGGGCAGAAGGTGGACACCGCCTATGCGGGGCAACGGGTGGCCATGAACCTGGCGGGTGTGCAAGTGACTGATTTAGAGCGTGGCAATGTCTTGGCTGCGCCCGGCTTGCTCAGAACATCATTAATGCTAGATGTGCGCCTGGAACTCCTAGATGATGTGGAGAAACCGCTAGCGAATCGGGAGCGGTTACGTCTTTATACGGGAACGAGTGAAGTCCTATGTCGGGCCGTTTTGCTTGATACGGAATACCTGTTCCCAGGGCAAAAGGCCTTGGTACAGCTGCGTTTGGAAGAACCAGTGGCCGTGCTGACTGGCGACCGGTTCGTGGTGCGTACTTACTCCCCCATGCACACTATTGGTGGTGGGGCAATCCTCGATGCGCACCCTAAGAAGCGGCGTCGTTTCCGGGCGGATGGCATTCAGGAGCTAGAGCTGCGGGAAACCGGCGGGGATTTGCAGATACTGAACCAGACACTGCTGACGCACAGCGACCAGTATCCCCAGGAAGCGGAGCTATTCCGGCTAGCCGGGCGTCCGACTGAGCAGCTGGCCGACGCCCTGGAAACGTTGCAGGAGGAAGACTTGGCGCTGAGCGTGGTTGTCGATGGCATACCCTATTATCTGCATGCGGAATACCTTGAGAAACTGGCCGAACGAGCTCGCCAAGCCGTGGCCGCTTATCAGCGACGTTTCCCGTTGCGCCCGGGGATGCCCAAAGAAGAATTGCGCAGCCGGGTTAGTCGGCAAGCTAGCCCCAAGTTGTTCAATAGCCTGGTGACCTTACTGGCTGGCGAGGCTGGCCTAGAAGTGCGTGGAGGCGTGATAGTGGAACAAGGTTGGCAGGTTACCTTTACGGGCCCCTATGCCAAGATGCGCGAGGGCGTGCTCGCCCGCCTCCAGGCGGCACCGTTTGCACCACCAGATATTGATGAACTGGCAGCAGAGCTTAATGAAACACCCGAACGCTTAGCTGAGGTCTTGGCCGCTATGAGTAGCCAAGGCGAGATAGTGAGGGTGACGCCCGAACTGGCTTTTCTAACTGAGACAATGGATGAAGTGCGTGAGCGAGTAATAAAGATAATCAAAGAACAAGGTAGCATCACCCTGGCGGATCTGCGCAACGCTTTGGAGACAAGCCGCAAATTTGCGCTGCCGTTGCTTGATTACCTTGATGCCCAGAAAATAACAAAACGCGAGGGAGATGCTCGCGTTTTGCACCCGCAGTATTCGTAGGGGCGAGATCCTATCTCGCCCGGGTCTAGGCCGACGCAGTGGAGCTGGCGCTTTGTCGGTTTAGCTCCTGCTCCACCGGCGTAAAGTGCTTGCGGTAATAAAGGGTGGCGGCAAAATAAAGGGCCGCGGTCACGATGTAAGGCGAAGAAAGACCGAAGCGATCCATCATGAAGCCACCAATAGCGCCAGCAATGGCACGCATTATCTGGCTGGTCATGTTGAATAGGCTATTTGCTGTGGCTCGCTGACTGGGCTCAAGCATCTCCATGGCAAAGGTTCCCGAGATAGGTGACGACATGTTCATGAGAGCCATGCGCAACCAGTAAGCCACAGCGACGATACGCAGATTAGGGACATAACCTGCTGAAAGCAAGAATGGGATGGAGAGCATCTGTGTAAGAGAAACGGCCCGTACCTTGCCTAGGCGCTCCGCCAGAAAAGGGCTGAGCAGCACCCCTACGGTGAGCACAATGCTTGATATGGCCATGATTGAGCCGACTTGGGCCGAGGTGGCCCCCAGCTGGTCCCGTAGAAATACGTTGAAGAAAGGAATGACCATGCCTGCTCCCAGACCGATCATCCCTTGGAAACAGGCAAAATGGCGTACCCGGTCAGATTTAAGCGCGGCCCCTAGCTCTACCAAGGCCGGGCGCGGCTTGTGCTCCCGTTTTTCTTCTTTGATAAAAAAGACCGGGATAGCTGCCAAGAAATAGAAACTAATTGATAGGCCTAGCGTCCAGCGCAGCGAATTGATTTCTAGCCCGTTAACAAAAGACTGCGAAATCAGCATGGCTGGTAAAGCACCACCCAGGGTGTTTCCGACAACGGACGCCATAGTTGATAATGCCTGGTTGGTTGAAAATAAATGCACTCTTTCTTCTGCCCTGCTATTCTCCATGAGGAAGGGTGACTGCGAGATGTTCTTCAAGGTAGTGGCTGAGCCTCTCATGAAGTTGAAGAACATTAAGAGTGGTAGCGTCTGAGTAAACGTGATTTGCCCAAACGCTGCTAAGCCGCTTAGAATAATTGCATAGAATAAACTGCGCCTCCGTCCAAAGCGGTCACTGAAAATGCCAGCAGGCAAGGAAGCGAGGCCACTGGCAAGTGTTTCTACGAAGACTAACAAGCCAATAGTTGATACAGAGTAATTTAGCGAACGCAGATAGAGATTATAGGTAACACTATAAGCACCGAGGCTAATTTGGCCTAAGGCAATACAGACCAGATATAACTGGGCATTGCGGCTAAATCCCTTAATCCGTCCGATATAGCCCTGACCATTTTGCCTGTGTGGTACGCGTAGTTTTGTCATTTTCCATAGCCCCCGTATTATCTGTTCATTGAGTTTGCTATTACAGGCGCCAGAGAGTCTGCCTGCAGATTGTCTTTGACAGACAATCTCGTCGCATGCTATACTGAAAAACGTAAATTCTTTTGGGAGTAGATAGGTTCTGGTGTGCCTTCCGGACTTCAAATCCGGCACGACGTTCTAATAAAGCGTCGGGTGGGTTCGATTCCCACATACTCCCGCCAACTTAATTGAGGCAGTCCCGCAAATGCGGGACTTTTCTTTTACCTCTGATTCGTTCTAGAGTAGGTGCCCTACACCGAGCAAAGCGAACAAGGTTATCCAAAGCGCTGAAACTGGCACCACATATTCGCGATAAAGATCGTTTAGTTTCACCTGAAAAAACTCAAGAGTCAACACCTGGCACAAATGGAGTGGAGAGGAGAAATAGCCTAGAAAAGCTGCTGAGTAGACGCCGGCGATATATAACATAAGATGGTTCGACTGTTGGATTGCTGGTAGCAATAACGGTAAAGTGATGCCAATAGCTGAAGTTGACGATGCTGAAACGAGAGAGACTAGGGCCGGGAGCACGACAACGATGACTACTAACGGCAAGCCTAAGTTCAATAGGCCTGCTGTTAAAGAGCTCAAGGTGTCTCCACTGGCCAGCACTTCTTTGAAAATCATAATTCCTACGCCAGAGAGCACGATTGGTATTTGGATGCCCTCGATGATCATCCTTGGTATACTGGCTAGCTGGGGGCCGCCATAGTAAAGGGCAAAGCCAAGACCAAC
>CALNBW010000085.1 GCA_937874815.1 uncultured Bacillota bacterium
GGTAGCCAGAATGCGGCTAGAAGTTGAGCCGGAAGATATTAAAGGACGGCTAGACTTGCGCAATCTGCCCACAGTTACCATCGATGGAGCCGACGCTAAGGATCTTGATGATGCTATTTCCGTGGTCAAGCTAGCTAATGGCAACTATCAACTGGGGGTGCACATTGCCGATGTGGGGCACTATGTGCGGCCGGGCACCGAGGTTGACCGCGAAGCTATGCGGCGCGGAACCAGTGTTTATTTGCTGGACAGAGTGTTGCCGATGCTGCCCTTTGACCTATCGAACGGCGTTTGCAGTTTGACCCCAGGCGTGGATCGGCTCACACTTTCTGTTCTAATGGAGATTGATGCTAGCGGCAACCTAGTGCAGCACGAAATCGCTGAGAGTGTGATTAACAGCCATGAGCGCTTGACTTACGATCTGGTCAATGAGCTATTGGAAGGTGACGATGTTGAGCTGCGGGCCCGCTACCAGGGACAGTTAGAGCAGCTGCAGTGGATGCGCGAGCTGCATGGTGTATTGGCAGAAAAACGCACTGCCCGTGGTGCTATTGACTTTGAAGTGCAAGAAGCACAGATAGTTCTTGATGCCGAGGGCCGGGTTAAGGACGTTGTTGCCCGTACTCGCACCCTGGCCGATAGCATTATCGAGGAGTTCATGATCCGAGCCAATGAAACAGTAGCCGAGAGCTATTATTGGTTGGAGCTGCCGTTCATCTATCGGGTGCATGAAGAACCGAAGGCTACTAAGCTGACCGACCTGAACAATTTCCTCGGTGCCTTTGGCTTGCGCATTAAAGCCAAGTCGGACGAAATTCACCCCAAGAGCTTTCAGGCCGTGTTGGCCAAGGTGGAGGGACGCCGCGAGCAGCGGCTGATTCACAGAGTTCTGCTGCGCTCCATGATGCGGGCTCGCTACAGCCCCGATTGCCTCGGCCATTTCGGCTTGGCCCTGAAATACTACTGCCACTTTACTGCTCCCATTCGCAGGTACCCTGACCTGGCCATCCATCGCATCATTAAGGAGAACTTGCGTAAGAAACATATCAGTGAAGGGCGTCGGGCAGAACTGGCCGACTTTGTTGATCGCGCCGCCACGGCTTCGTCGGCGCGGGAGCAAGTGGCTACTGAAGCCGAGCGTACAGTAGTCGACATTAAGAAAACCGAGTTCATGCTTGGTAAAGAAGGCGAAACCTTTGACGCCATCATTAGCGGCGTAACCAACTTCGGTTTCTTTGCTGAGTTGGATAACACTATTGAGGGGCTCGTCCATGTCAGCAGCCTCGCTGACGACTACTACCAATACGATGAAGATACTTATTCACTCATTGGCAGGCAAACCAAGCGCCGTTTCCGCTTGGGCGATAGCGTCCGCATCCTAGTGGCCCGCGTCGACCTGGACGATCGCCGCATTGACTTCGAGCTGGCCCCCGACGCCTAGCCCCGGGGCCCAGCCACGGGCAGCCACGGGGACGGTCAGAGACTGCTGACAAAGGTCGTGGTCCTGCTCGCGCGCGTGTGGCCTGGTCACTATTATAGGTAGGTGCTTAG
>CALNBW010000086.1 GCA_937874815.1 uncultured Bacillota bacterium
AGGTGCGCTGTTTTTTGGACACACTAGAAACAGTATGGATAATGAGAGGGGCACTAGGATGGGGAAATCTCAGCATAAGCTACTGCTGTTTTGGCAAGCAATCCGGGGGCCATTTCTGCTCGCCTCTGGGATACCTGTCTTGCTGGGGACAACCATAGCCTATGCGCAGCAGGGGCAGGTCAGGTGGGGGCTTTTTGTGCTGGCTTTGTTAGGTTGCATGCTGCTACATGCCGGTGCTAACGTGGCCAATAACTATTATGATTGGCTGTTGGGGGCAGATGGCTTAAAACCGTCCGAAATGCTATCTGGCGGTACTCTGCTCGTGCACAGTGGCCAGCTGCAACCGGAAAAGTTGCGCGCGTTATATCGAGGATTATATCTAGCGGCGTTCGCCTGTGGTGTTGTCGTTGCCCAGTATGTAGGCTACGTGGCCCTGTTGATTGGCCTTCTCGGATTAGTTTTGGGCCACGGCTATACTGCCCCGCCTGCCAGGTTTTCCTATAGGGGGTGGGGTGAGTTGGTAACTGGCATCACCTTTGGCCCCCTGGCTGTCCTCGGCTCCTATTATGCTCAGACAGCCCGCTTTGATTGGCAACCGCTGTTGGCATCGCTTCCCCTCGGTCTGTTGATCACAGCTGTCCTTTATATTAACGAGTTTCCTGACCAGCATACGGACGAGGCGGCGGGTAAGCTAAATTGGGTAGTCCTAACTAAGGGCCAGGCAATTGGCATTTACCAAGCACTCATTGTGGTGGCCATCTTGGCGGCGCTCCCCTTATTATTTGCGGCCAGCCCTTGGGTTTTGGGCCTCTACTTAGTGCTGACGGCGCTAGGGTTACAGACTGCTTGGCAAGGCAAGCAGTTTTTCTTATGCCCGGAACGATTGCTACTGGTGCAGGCTAAAACTATCGTTTTTTATGCTCTCACTGGATTGTTCTTATGCGTCGTCTATTTAGGAACCTAGGGAGGCGGTGCCGTTGTTTTGTCTCCCATGCATTGCGTCGGCATGCCCTCCTGCTGGTTCATGTATATGGGTAACTCGTTTGGGGCAAGCTAGTCTGTGTATTTTATTGAAGTAAGATTTGAGGTGATATCGTTTGCGCGTTGGTATTCCACGAGCGTTGGCCTACCATGATTATTTTCCTTTATGGGAGACATTTTTTCAGCACTTAGGTTGCGAAGTGGTAGTTTCGCCACTAACTACGCCCAATATTGCTAACCAAGGAGTTGCTTTGGCGGGCGATGATGTCTGTTATCCGGTAAAGGTGATGCATGGCCATGTGGCCGAATTGGCTGATAAAGTTGATCTGATCTTTGTTCCGCGCTTGTTCAGTACCTTGGCTGGCACTTGTGAGTGCCCTAAACTTATTGGCTTAGCAGATATGTTGCGTCATAGCATACCGCAGTTGCCGCCGCTCATTTCTCCCTACGTTAATTTGCGTCTGGGTAAGAGGGGCTTGTGGAGCGCAGTTTATGCTGCTGGCAGAACAATCACTCGTAATCCGTGGAGATTGCACCGTGCGTTTGGAGCCGGAATGCAAGCCCTTTCAACCTTGGAGCGCAATTACCAGGCTGGTCGTTTCGCGGGCCAAAGTCATGCACAGCGCGGCCAGATGGGTAACGTGGCCGTGATTGGGCATCCCTATAATCTGTACGATAGCTATACTAATTTGCAGGTAGTGGAGCGCTTGTTGCAGCAAGGATATCGGGTTTTGACGCCCCAGATGCTATCAGCGAAGGCGTTGGCGGCAGCAAATGCAGAACTGCGTAAACCCCTATTCTGGTCAGCAGGTCGGGTAGTCTTTGGAGCAGGTGCCCATTATGCAACTAGATCTGATGTTATTGGCATTATACATCTAGCTTCTTTCGGTTGCGGCTTGGAATCGTTGATCATCGATTTGGTGCAACGGGTTGCTATCCGTTACGATAAGCCCCTGTTGCTTTTAACAATGGACGAACATACCGGCGAAGCCGGTGTAGAAACAAGGCTAGAGGCATTCCTAGATATGCTTTCTTGGAAGGGGGCAGCGTCTTGCGTGTAACTTTTCCCCATATGGGTTTGACTTGGGTTGGTGTCAAGCATCTGTTAGCCGAAGTAGGCTTTGATGTCGTAGTCCCGCCGCCTATTACCCGCGCTACGCTGGAACTGGGCGCTAAGCATTCCCCCGAGTTTATCTGTTTGCCCTTCAAGGTGATGTTGGGCAACTACTTGCAGGCAGTGGAGGCTGGCGCTGAAGCAATCTTTATGCTGGGCGGAATTGGGCCCTGCCGCCTCGGGTATTATGCCGAGGTACACCGTGAAATAATGGGCGATTTAGGTCTGCCGACTCGCATGATTGTGTTGGAGCGTGACAACTTTGTCAGCGAAATTTCCCAGGCTGTAAAGGCCAACGGGCACGGTATTAAGTGGCATAAACTAATACCCTTGGTCCGTTTTAGTCTGGCGAAAGTAACCTACCTAGATAACCTAGAAGCTAAACTGTTGCGAGAACGTTACCGAGAAAAATTAACGGGCACCTGTAGCAACATATTTGCTCAGACAGTGCAGGCTGTGGATGCGGCCGCGAGCTGGGCAGACTTACAGCAGACAAAGAGGCTAGTGAGCGCAGAGCTAGAGCAGGCGCTTTTGCCAGAGCCTAGTAGACCCCTACGCATCGGAGTAGTAGGGGAGATATATATGCTGATTGAGTCCTCGGTGAATTTTCGCTTGGGAGAACGCCTGGGGCAATTGGGGGCTTCTGTAACCCGCAATATGTATGGCTCCACTTGGGTGCGTGAGCATCTGCTTCCCGACTTGCGCGCACGCCAAGAGATGCGTCGCATAGCGCGCCGTTGCCGGCCTTACTTGGCACAACGGATTGGCGGCCATGGGTTTGAAACAATCGGCTACGCTGTTGATTATGCCGAGCAGGGTTACGATGGTCTGGTGCAGGTATTGCCGCTAACTTGCATGCCAGAGATTATCGCTGAGAGCATTCTGCCTACAGTAAGCGAAGATTACGGAATTCCCTTGCTTACAGTTACTCTAGACGAACATGCCGGTGAAGCCGGTTTGCTCACGCGGCTAGAAGCTTTTGTGGATATGCTGAATGAGCGTAGAGCCAGCAGTCGGATAGGAGGAGAGCTAATTGCGCCTAGCGCTGGGTATTGATGTCGGGTCGGTGAGCACCAACCTGGTAGCTGTCACTGAAGACGGCCAGGTATGCAGCAAGCTCTACTTACGCACCCGTGGTAACCCAATCCAGGTTGTGCAAAGTGGCTTGAGCCAGCTACAGGCGGAGCTGCCCGAGCAGGCTAACGTCATGGCCTGTGGTGTCACTGGCAGTGGCCGTCAACTAGCTGCTCACCTGGTGCAAGCGGATAGTGTCAAGAACGAAATTACCGCCCATGCTATGGCAGCCTTGTCGATCAATCCCGGGGTAAGGACAGTGCTTGAAATAGGCGGGCAGGACTCCAAGATCATCGTTCTGCGCGATGGCGTAGTCGTTGATTTCGCTATGAACACAATTTGTGCTGCGGGTACCGGTTCATTTCTTGATCGCCAGGCGGCCCGCCTAGGCGTGGATATTTCGGAACTGGGCGCACTAGCGTTGGCTGCTAAACAGGCTACGCGCATTGCCGGTCGCTGCGCTGTCTTTGCCGAATCGGATATGGTGCACAAGCAGCAGATGGGCCATTCAATGCCTGATATTGTGCGCGGCTTATGTGAAGCCTTAGTACGCAATTACTTGGGTAACGTGGCTAAGGGTAAACATATCGAGTCACCGATAGTCTTTCAGGGTGGAGTGGCTGCGAATGCAGGCATTCGGCAAGCTTTTCAGGAGGCGCTGCAGCAGGAAATACAAGTGCCGGAACACTATGATGTAATGGGAGCCTTAGGCGCTGCCTTGTTAGCCGAGCGAGCAACTGTATTGCGTAACCAGCCTAGTAAGTGGCGAGGATTTTCAGTTGCGGAGGCAGATTGCCAGGCCACTTCCCATGACTGCAATGGGTGTGCCAATGGATGCGAGGTCATGGAATTCAAGATTGGCGGCCAAAGCATTGCTTGTTGGGGAGACCGCTGTGGTAAGTGGAGCCATAGTAAAGGCGTAGTCGTCGCGGATAACTGAGACGGATAAGGGGCCGCGCACATCTAGGTTTTCTCTGTCAGTATTCAGGTAATTGTAGGGGCCGGATCCTATCCGGCCCGGGGCTGTTGTAGTCACTATTGCAGCAGCCCCTTTTGCGTGCTGGCAAACCCATTGTTGACTTTAGCGTCTATCCTGGTTAACATTAGTGGGGATTAGCAACAGCACAAGTAAAGGGCGGGATACACCATGAAACTAACAACACAAGATCTGACCAAAGCAGGGCTTTTCACAGCGCTTCATATTGCTGCCGCGGTGGTATTACGTTTTGGCGGTGAAGCCGCCGTCCCTTTTAGCCTAGTACCCTTCTTCGTGATCCTAGCAGGTACTTTGTTAGGTCCGAAAGGCACCTGGAGCTTGGTGCTTTACGCTCTGCTCGGCCTATTAGGTCTTCCTGTTTTTGCGCAAGCACCCTTTGGCGGAATCAGCTATCTGCTGCGGCCCAGCGCAGGTTTCGTCTTTGGGTACATCTTTGCTGCCTGGGCTATCGGTTGGGGTGTAAGTAAGCTGCCACAGTTGACCAGCGCACGGGTCTTCCTGGTCAGCGTTGTTGGCTTGGCAGTACTTTATGCCTGTGGCCTGCCCTATCTTTATCTCGTTTTCCGCTTCGTCATGGGCAAGACCCTCACCTTACAACAGGTGCTAGCTTTCGGCTTCTATCCATTTATCGCCTTTGACCTGATTAAGGCCTTCGCCGCCTCTGTATTGACCGTGGCCATACGCAAACGCTTGGCTTAGGCCAACGGGCGTAGAGAAACATCGCCAGCCAAGACGAGTCTCTCGGACCCATCGGCCAGGGCTATGCGTAGCGAGCCCGTAGGGCTGAGGCCAACCGCGGTGCCAGTATAGCTACCGTTTGTTTCGATTACGTTCACGCTTTTACCAAGCAGGCGGTCATGTTTTTGCCAAGCAGCGAGCAGGGGGGCCGGGTCTGTCGACTCTAGTAAGGGTAAGACCTTCTCTAGCTCTAGTAAGATGCGCGCGAGTAGTTCTGCCCGGTTCGGCTTACGCCCGGTTTCACGGTAGAAAGAAGTAGCTGTGTTAGCTAGCTCATCAGGAAGTTCCATTTGATGAGTGTTTATTCCCATGCCGATGACAACGAAATCGACCTGGTCCAGCTCCCCACTTAGCTCAGAAAGAATGCCAGCCAGCTTGCGTCTGCCTACCCAGACATCATTCGGCCATTTTAGCCAAGCATCGCTCAGCCCAATGCTTTGCAGTGCTTCTACGACGGCAACGCCTGCCGCCAACGTGAGCATCGGAACTCGCCGTGTTGGTAGGTCGGGCCGTAGAATGAGCGAGGCAAAGATGCCGCTACTCTTGGCTGAAGTCCAGGCCCGTCCGCGGCGCCCTCGGCCGGCAGTCTGTTCCTCAGTGACAACCAGTGTTCCGTGGGCCGCTCCCTGGCGCGCCAGTTCTTTAGCAGTGGTGTTAGTGCTAGGGATGCTTTCATGCCAAAAAACATCCTGGCCGAGCTGGCCGGAACGGTAATGCTGAATAAGCTCCGGTAGCAGTAAATCGGGCCAGCTCAGTAGACGGTAACCGCTATTCTGTTTGCCTTCAATCTGCAAACCTAGTTTCTGTAGTGACTGCATCTGTTTCCAAACGGCTGTGCGGGACAGCTTCAGAGTTGATGCTATTAGTTCTCCTGATATCGGCTCTGGAAAAGCAGATAGCAGCATGTTCAGGGCATTCATGTTTGGTTCCCCCTAACAACTAGCCTTTGGCGTTTTGTTCGTTTTTGCGTGCTGCCCAGGCTTCTCTGGCCAGGTCGATGTGGGCATAATCGGCATGGGTGGGAGTGAAAAGCTGGCTAAACCATTGGCGGGCTTGGTCTAGTCTGCCCAAACGTAGGCTGGTATCGCCCAGCATATGTAGAAAATGGGCATCACTTAGGCTATCCTGCTGTGTTTCATAGGCCACTTGGAAGAAACGGTTGGCAGCTTCTAAGAACTCTAGTTCTGCTGCCGTATTTTTCTCTGCGCGATACAGCCAGGCTAGACGCATGCAGATGCCCGCTAAGAATCGGGGTTGCTCCTTTTTGGCAAAGCCGGCACCTAGAGCCAGCTTAAAAGACAGAATGGCCTCGTTTACATTTCGTACCCCGCAGAGGTTGGGTGCACCCTGCGGCAAATAATGGTTCTTATAATCTGCGTAAATTGACTCCTTCTGATTTGCCCGTAGCGGACTGAATGAGTCTGTAAATGCGAAACCGCAATGGGGACAGACGTTGCTCTCGTAGTAGTAGGGGTTAACATCTGCAAAATAGGAACAGAGGTCGCTATCGCGACTAATAGTACGCATTCTATTGCTGCGTACTTTCTTGGTTGTGAATTCCGTTGCGCAAGCCAAGCATTCGCAGTGCTTATCATACAGTATGTCATCCATCTGGGCCGGCACTCCTTATGTAAATATTATCTGCTAGACGACTGTATTATATGGCATATTAACCATGAGGGTAAAGCAATCCTGTTTTTTTTGGGCTAGCCCTTGTTAAAAATCCCTTGATGGTGTAATATGGAGTCAGGTTAATAATAATCAATCCTAATAAGGAGGGTTCTTGCATGAACTTGAAGGGTAGTAAAACCGAAGCTAATTTGTGGGCAGCATTTGCCGGTGAATCGCAGGCACGTAACAAGTACACCTATTGGGCCAGCCAGGCTAAGAAGGAAGGCCTCGAGCAAATGGCCGCCATCTTCCTAGGGACGGCTGACGATGAGAAAGAGCATGCCAAGATGATTTTCAAGCTGCTCGGCGGCATTACTGACACCGCCTCTCACCTCCAGCAAGCAGCAGAGGGTGAGAACTACGAGTGGACCAGCATGTACAAAGAGTTCGCCGCGGTTGCTAAAGAAGAGGGCTTTGACCATATTGCCAAGATCCTAACTGAGATTGCGGAAGTAGAAGCAGAGCATGAAAAACGCTATTTGGCCCTGCTAGAGAACCTGAAGAACGATAAGGTTTTCAAGCGCGATGTTCCCGTTAAGTGGCATTGCCGCAACTGTGGCTATGTGCATGAGGGCACCGAAGCTCCTAAGGTGTGCCCAGCTTGCGCCCATCCGCAGGCTTTCTACGAGCTCTTCTGCGAGAATTACTAGGGCCAACCAAGGCCGGGCCGGATAGGATCCGGCCCCTACAGCTCTTCCAAGGGTTTAGGGGTATCCGTAGGGGATGCCCAAAGGGCTGCGGGGTATTTGCTGTAAGCACGATTGGAGCCTGCTCCTGTGCTCTAAGCAATACCCCGCAGCCCCTTTTTCTTAGCAAGCCAGCTGGTTTCGCTACTGTTGCTTGCGCCGATAGTGTATACTAGAAGTTGTAGCAAGGTGCCCATAATGGGAGAATAGGGAATCAGGTGTAGAACCTGAGCGGTGCCGCCACTGTAACTGCTCGCAGTTAGCAATATTTATGCTGCGCGAGTGGGAGCCAGGAGACCTGCCTTGTTGTTTTGTTACCTG
>CALNBW010000087.1 GCA_937874815.1 uncultured Bacillota bacterium
GCCCCGATACCTATATCGGATTTCCAGCATGGGGGTTTTCCCTGTCAATCTACTCATCCCTTTTTTATATATTTGCCGCAGGTCAATGCTCTGCTATGTTTTAATTCGCTATACGATTCACGAATCCTACAATGTATACGTGTTAATTTCATAAGAAGGAATTCTTTGCTCTGGGCAAGGTAAGAATAGTGAGCAAGAGCTAGGGGGGATGAGGGAAACAGATGAATATGACTGATCGATTTGCAGTCCTAATATTAGCAGCAGGCCTTTCGTCGCGGATGGGTTGTTTTAAGCCGCTGCTACCCCTGGCGAATAGTAGCGTCGTGAGAACGGCAATAGCAGGCTGCCTAGAGGCAAGGATACGGAACATAGTGGTGGTTACCGGACACAGGCGGTCGGAGCTCTTGGCGGAAATCAGCAATCTACCAGTGCAGACTGTTCACAACGAATGTTACCGCGGGGGGATGTTCTCTTCCGTATTAACGGGAGTAAGGGCTCTACCGGCCGATATCCAGGCATTCTATCTATTGCCAGGTGATATGCCGCTGGTGCAACCAAGCACTTATACTGCCCTGGCTCGAGCCTTCAAACCCGGGCTGGGCGTTATTTACCCCGAGTGGCAAGGCAGAAGAGGGCATCCTCCCCTGATCACCGCTAGCTGCATACCTGAACTCTTAAAATGGCATGGCGAAGGTGGCTTACGCTGCTTCCTGCAGCAATATGCCCAACGGTCTGCAACGATTAGTGTTGGTGATCCGGGAATACTGTTAGATATGGATACTCCCACTGACTATCAGCGGCTGCAAGAGTACGCCCGCGAAGCTAAGGAGGCTAATATGCGCAACCAACAAATCAACTGCAGCATCAGCAACTGCCATTACTGGGAGAAGGGGAACATCTGTCAGGCATCAGCTATCCTAGTTACTTCGGATACGATGGCCCAAAGCCTGCCTGAGGCCATGGGAGCTGCCACCGCTACCCAGGTGGCGCAAAGCCCTGTGTCGAAGCGCAACGAAAGCTGCTGCCAGACCTTTGTGGAGAGGGCCGCTTACCAAGCCAGACAGGATGGCGTACAGAGATTGTAGCTTAGGTCCGAATCGGGGGCGATTGCAAATCGCCCCTACAGAACTCCTCAGGATTGTCTATTGGCACCGCGGATGGTTCACCAGTTCGCGGTTGCTTTTATGGGCGTTCTGCCGGTTCTTCCTCGATCTCGTGCAGGATTGAGCGGATGGCCGCGTCGATTTCCTCGTAACTGGTGCAGCGGCAAATATTAGACTGGAGCCAGTCAATACGCACCTCAGGGGTAGCGCGCGGATGAATCTTGGCTAGGGCATGGCAAACCATCAAAAAGCCAGAGGTGCAATAGCCGCATTGGAAGCCCCACTGCTCTAAGAAAGCAGACTGGGCGGGCGAATCATGCAAGCCCTCGATGGTCTGTATTTTGTGGCCCACCGCGTCGGCGGCCAAAATCAAGCACGATTTGACTGGCCAACCATCCATGATTATGGTGCAAGCGCCACAGTCACCGTTTTCACACCCGGGCTTTGCCCCCGTCAAACCCAGCTGGGTTCGTAATACATGCAACAGAGTATCAGCCGGCCGGGCGATAACCGTTTTGCGCTCGCCATTGACATCTAGTTCGAGCAATCCTTTCTCAACAAGTTGCCACATTACTAGTCCCGCCCTTCAAACTGCTCAATTACTTCGGCCAGGGTATTACTAAAAACAAACTGACGATAGGGGGCTGACCCTTCCACATCGTCTACAATGGGAGCCGGCAAATAACGTAGGCACTGCTTGATGCGCTCTTCCGGCGCCAAACTATCGTCATTCAGGCAATCCTCCATCTCTCGCATGCGGAACGGAAAGGCACAAAGACCAGTGACTGCCAATCGTAAGCGACCATCGCACTTAAGAAAGGCACAAGAAACTAAAGGATAGTTAATGCGGCTATCTTTTGTCTTTTTCACACCGCGATGGGGTAAGGTGAGCAGCTTCGTATCAGTAGCGATTTGCACTAGGAACTCCCCCCGGTGCAGGTGCAGTCGCTTGTTATAGATATCGCTGAAGACTACTCGGCGTATCCCCTGTTTTCCCGCAATGACCGCTTGGCTATCAGCGACCAGAAAGGCTAGGACGGCTTCCCGGTACATAAGGTTGCTGCAGATATTCCCGCCTAGGGTGATGGTGCAGCGAGCGGTGTGGTCAGCTACTCGCCCGGCAGATTCCGTTAGCAGGGGAAAATGGTTGGCTTCAGCCACCTCAGTCAGAGACAGCCCCGCCCCGAGGACCAGCACCCCCTCCTCTAGCTGCAAAGCTTTGCACTCAGGAATACGCTTCAAGTCAATTACAGCTTGTGTCTGGAGCTGGTTCAAACGGCCCAAAGTGATGATCTCGCTGCCGCCGCCTAAGTATATAGGTTGTTTCTGCTCATTATCGAGGCGCTCAAACACGTTTACTGCTTCCTCGATTGAATCGGGGCGGTAGTACTCGAAATCAAAAGGTATCATAGCTTACCTCCCGTCTTCGCTGCCCAGATAACCTCTGGTGTAATCGGTAGCTGATCTAGCTCCACACCTGCAGCTAGCGATAAAGCATTAGCTAGGGCGGGTGGCATACCCAAAACTCCGTGCTCTCCGATGCCTCTTTGTCCGCAGGGGGCATTACCTTGGGGTGTCTCAATAAATTCCACCAGATATTCTGGTTGTTCGCCATAACGCAACAACTTATAGGTGCGTAGCTGCGCGTTTAGGGACTGCCCAGCGGCGTTAAAGACTAATTCCTCCCGGCTTGCTAACCCCAAGCCCATACTCATTCCACTAGTCAGGACTGCCCGCGCGTTACGAGGATTGATCGCTTTGCCCAGATCAATCACTGTGGCTGCCCGTAGAATCCTAAACGTATGGTCAAGCGTGTTATACTCCACCTCGACTGCCTGACAGCCTACAGTCCAGCCCGGGCCCGAGCGTCCTCGACCTGTAGTCGGGTCAAGATGAGTCAGGTGGCGCATGATGAAATTGCCATGCCCCATGATCTGCCCGCCTAAGGCATTACCGTTAGCAAAAGAGTATCCGTGAGCGATGTCTTTGAACTCAATGTAGAGCTCCGGATTATCGTGCAAGAACACCCGGCTATTCGCTACTCGGAGGTCATCTGGTTCACAGCGCAAAGCGATGGCACCAATACTGCAGAGCTGACGGATCAGATCCTCAGCGGCCCGCAGCACAGCCTTACCAGCCATATAGACGCCCTTGCTAGCTACTGTTTTCCAATGCTCAGGACTAACGTCCGTATTGACGTCCATGATCACGCTGATCTGACTGACATCCATCTGTAGCTTCTCGGCCAAGATTTGAGCGAGGGCCGTCTTAGTCCCCTGCCCTATTTCCACTACGCCACAGTTAAGATTAATGCTACCATCCTTGTTCATGGTTAGCAGGGCTCCGGAGATCGCGTTGACCGGGCTGCTAGATGTCTTCCAAAAGCAGGCCATCCCCTTGCTTCGTATTAGGTTCGGCCCTACCTCAAAGCGGCACCCTTCATCCCAGTTGGTAGTCTCCCTTAACTTTTCCAGACAAGCGGGTAAATCGCCCAAGCTGCTAAGCGTCAATGATTCGCCGGTGGGAGAGTCGTCCCCAGGCCTGATGGCATTTCTTATTCTGAGCTCTAACGGGTCCATAGCTAAGGCAGCGGCCAATTTGTCTAGGGCACGTTCTATGGCAAAAGTGAGCGAATCATGACCAAATCCCCGGAAAGCGGTCGTATAGGGGGTGTTGGTATAGACTGCCACTGAATCGCAGCAGACATTGGGAATGTTGTAGGGACCGGTACAAGCGGCGGCAATGGCTTTAGCCATATTGGGCGCTGAGTCGGTGTAGGCCCCACAGCCAACTAGATAGGTCATCTCGGCTGCTACTATTTTACCATCGCTAGTAGCACCAAGGGTAATGTCTGCTTCTAACGAGATATGGCCGGGTGAACTGATGAGGTCTTCTTCCCGGGTATTAACCAAACGCACTGGTCGCCCTTGTACTGCCTGCGAGGCCATCAGGGCCAAAAATTCGAGCTGGGCCATAGTCTTGCCCCCAAAGGCACCTCCCACCAGAGGAGTGATCACAGTGATCCGTGATTCATCGAGCTTAAAGAATTTGGCCAGCATCTTTTTGATAAAGAAAGGCCCCTGAGTGGCTGTATGGATGATTACTTGACCACTGCTTTTGATCTGCGCCATGGCGTTGCGAGTTTCCATAGCGGCATGACTAGCATGAGGTTGCTTCACCTGGGCATGTATAACCACTTCGCTTTGCCTTTGGCCAGATGCCAGGTCACCTTTGCGTATTTTGACGCGATGGGCCACGTTGGTGCCTGGTTCGGGATAGACTTCAGGCACGAAGAGGGCGTAAGTCCCTAAATCTGCATGAACTAGGGGGGCATCCGGTGCAACGGCCGCCCTGGGGGAATCCACGTGAGGGAGCAATTCGTACTGCACCTGCACCAGATTTACTGCTTGGGCGGCCTCAAATTCGCTGTTGGCAACAACCAGAGCAACCGGCTCGCCACAGTACCTCACCTTGTCTAAAGCTAAGGGCGGGCGATCCTCAACCATAGGGCCATATAAATGGGGATAGAATTCCCCCGTCAGCACTGCCTGCACGCCGCTCGCCTGCGAGGCAGCCTGGATATCTATGCCACGAATTATGGCATGGGCATGAGGGCTGACCACCAGGCGGGCGTGCAGCAATTCGGGTGCATAGTTATCGCCATTGTATTTCACCCCACCGGTAACCTTATCTGCTGCTTCTTTTCTTTCCACGCTACTGCCAACTGCCTGCAATTTACTTCCCTCCAGTACTACTATTATTAAGCCGCGACTAGGGGGGCTGCGGGGTGCTTGCTGTAAGCACGATTGGAGCCTGCTCATGTGCTCTAAGCAACACCCCGCAGCCTAACGTTCTATACGCTCAATCAGTACATCTAGGCTGCCGCCGCAAACCATGCCATCACTGTCCGTTACAGGCCCAGTCATATCGAGATGTTGCACCAGATATCCCCCCGAGCACAAAACATCCCGGGCCGCTGTAATCGCGGCTGCTTCGCTGCAGCCACCGCCAATACTACCTAAAGTCCGGCCATCGGGCCAAACCAGCATTTTAGTGCCGGCACGACAGGGCACGGATCCCTTGGCGGCAATAATGGTGACTAGCGCCAAGGCGTCCTGCTGCGGATGGGCGAGTTCCTGTAGCAGAGAAGTATCGAATTCGGGCCACAGTTGTTTCTGCTGCTTGGCCCAGTCGCAACGATCCGTAGTTCCCAAGCGTTTCAGGGCTATCATCTCTGCGAGAATCGAGATGGCGATCTCCTCTGGCGTTACCGCCCCAATGGCTAGACCTACCGGCGCGGATAACCCCTCGAGCCACTCTGCAGCAATACCTTCTGCTAGGAGCTGCTCTTTTACCCCAGCTAGGCGGCGTCGCGAAGTTAGCAAACCGAAGTAGGCCGCCTGTGGGGCCTGCCCATATAGTCCCCGCAAGCAGGTGAGGTCATGCTGATGACCCCGGGTGGCAATAACCACGTAGGTATTGGGGGTAAACTCCAGTTGCCGGATTGCCTGTCCAAACTCGGCGCAGATAATCTGCTGCGCCGTCGAGAAACGGGTCTGATTAGCAAACTGGGGCCTATCGTCAATAACAGTGACACTCCACCCCAGACGAGCCGCCCCAGCAACAAGCGGTAGGGCTACATGCCCCCCTCCCAGCACAACCAAACGGCTGCTGGGAAAAAAAGGCTCTAGTAGTAGTGGGCCGCCTTGTTCTGCAGGAACATATTGCAGGCAGCGCGTCGATAACGCCTGCCTAGCCAAAGCCTCGAGGGCCGAATCTAATACTGTAGGTACTAGCGGAGGGAAAATAGCCCGCCACTGACGGGCCAGCTGACTAACTAGCACAACCGGATTCCCGGCAGACAAACGTTCCCGCAGATCTTGATATATACTCGCCACAGGCTCACCACCCAAACTTATTCCCTAGGTATTATTGCCAAATTGCCGCCTGGATAGCAGCAAGCAGGCAAAAAGCAGGCTACTCCCTTCCGGAACAGCCTGCTTTGGCGACGTCCACATATTATTTTACAGTGAAGACTGCTGACCACTCGCTTGCTGCGGCGCTAATGTCCTTGGTTCAGGCAGTTTAACTGCCAGCCAAATGCTACCCGAAACGATAACCAGCGTGAGCGCGAATAGCACCTCGTGCGCAGCAAAACGCAACAACAAGCCACCGATAATCGGCAAAAAAGTAAAGGGCGCCGGTGTTCATCATGCCCACGTAAGCAGGGCGATCGATATCCGGTGCCACCTCCAAAAGGTAGTTAGTAAAGCCAATCCAGTTACCGGAGATAGTTGCGCCAACCGTAGCGAAAACCAGTAAGCAAACGACAAACGCCAGACTCGCCCAACCGCTGTGCATCATCAAGCTAGCCACCAGGGCTAGGCCCGGCGTTACCGATGCCACTAGAGTTACCAGTCTAATCACTGCCCGGTTGCCGTGCTTATCACCTAAGTAGCCCCAGAGCAAGCTGCCCAAGATACTACCAGCCATCTGCGCGGACAGAAAAATGCCAACCGTACTCTCAGCAAAGCCCAGCCTTTCCCGCGCAAAGACGACATAGAAAGGCAAAGCGAGATGAAAGCAAGATAGCAACATCCGCGTAAACATCATCTGCTGAAACATGGGGTTACCACGCCAAATGACTGGCAGGCGACGCCAGTAGCTTGCCATGGTCGAGCCATGGCGGGCAGCGCCCTCGCGTTCCTTAACTAGCATGGTACCAGCAAAGGATATTACCAGGAAAACAAAGCCGACCAGCAGCAATATTGTGTAATTCAATGGGAAGCTAACGCCTGCTAACACTTCCCGTATGAAAAACCCGGCAATAAAAGCACCTATGCCACCTACCGCTTGCATGGTCGCGAAGAGGCGGCCTCGCCGCGCGCTTGGAATGCTCTTAGCCACCATATCGGTCCAGGGCACGCCACCAATGCCATCAGTAAAAGAAAACAAGCTGATGGCCAATAACAGACCAATCAATGCTAAGTTGGGGTTCTGTTCGGCAAAAAAGAAGATAGCGAACGCCATCAGCAAAACACTGAGGCGATTAATAATCCCATTGACTCGCAGTAATGGTTTCTTGTAGGGCAACCTCTCCGCATAGCCAGCTACGAAAAGTTGCGGCAATAGATAACCAGCGTTTCGAATAGTACTGGCCAAACCAATATATATGCTGTTGCTGGTTAATAGACTAACCAGGCTTGGCAATAAGGTATTGGCCTCTAAGAAGGCCGCTCCAATAGCGAAGCAGACCCCATCTAAGACAAGGGAAGCGAAGTTCCAACGCGTTGTCTTATCCATACCGGCGGAAAAATCTTGGCGTGGGCGAAACGGAATAATTCTGCCCTGCTTCTGCATGCTGTCACCCCCGTCTGTATAGCAGCGACTTAGGCGCTAACTACCATTCAGTTTATCATGCGCGCCTTCTGAGCGGCAACTAAGAAAGCTGCCCAAGGCAGCGCTACTAAGGCACGGCAGCAAGGCGGGGCGGGCGATGTAATACGCCTTATACGGATTACAGCTAAACACCATCTATGTGATTACCTGCAAGAACGCGTCCACTATTTTCGGGTCGAACTGGGTGCCGGCGCAGCGGATGATTTCAGCCACGGCTTCCTCATGGCTTAGGGCAGCGCGGTAGGGCCGTGGTTGGGTCATGGCATCGTAGGCATCGGCCACTGCTAACAGGCGGGCCAGCAAGGGAATAGCCTCCCCCTTTAGCCCTTGAGGATAGCCACTGCCATCCCAGCGCTCATGGTGGCACAGTATGTATTGCGCTATAGGGGCCAATTCATAGACGGATTGGGCTATACGGCACCCCATCTCCGGGTGACGCTTCATTTCTACCCATTCAGCTTCTGTTAGTGGCCCGGGTTTCTGCAGAATGCTGTCTTGAACACCTATTTTGCCTATGTCATGGAGTAAGCCCAGTAAGCGCAGCTCATCATGTTGGCTTCCCGGCAAGCCTAAGACATGACTCATCTGGTGGCAGAGTTCAGCAATACGTCGACCATGTTCCTCTGTTTCGCTACTCTTGCGATATAACGTTTCCTGCAGAGATTCCATAATGGCACTACGCATACTCGTGTTCTCAAGCAGCTTGCGCCGAAACATGCGATCTTCTGCCATAATCAATACCTGCTTCAGGCTGGTCTGCTGCTCAACCTTAGCCGCATATCCCAAAGAAATACTGGGCGCTCCCATGCCGTTGACCAAAGCACCGATTGCCGCACGGATGCGAACGCACAGCTCACCCGCCTCTTGTTCATCGGTTTCTGGTAACAAGATGACGAACTCATCGCCGCCCCACCGGGCAATAATGTCACCGGGACGGCAGACCTCACGCAGGGCCTGGCTGATAGTCACCAGCAACCGATCGCTAACTGCGTGTCCAAAAATGTCGTTCATTATCGTGAAACCATTTACGTCTCCCATGATAATGGCAATGGGCACCAACCCGGTTGCATCTAGGCGTGCCATTTCCTCATCAAGAAAAGCACGGTTATATAAGCCGGTGAGTTTGTCATGGTAGCTCATATATACTAGCTCCGCTAAACGACGACGGGCGGCTTCCTCTGCCCATTTACGGTCAGTTATGTCCATGATGATGCCCTCCAGTGCAACAACCTCACCTGTCGGTCCATAGACACCTCGCCCTTGCTCCCAGACCCATTTCTGCTCGCCGGAGGCCGTTGTGATCGTATATTCTTCCGTAAGTACTTCACCGGCCTTTAGGATTTTCTGCCATTTGGACCATAGATAAGGGCGATAATACTCATCAATCAGATCGTTATAGTTGACTTGCTTCTCCAACAGCTCTTCTGGATGGTATCCAGTTAGCTCATAACAGCCAGCAGAAAGAAAGAGCATCGTCCAATCCGGGTCGTTCAGACAACGGTAGGCCAATCCTGGCAGGTTAGCAATCAAAGTGGCAAGCTGACGCTCGCTTTCGCGCAGGTTTTGCTCTGTTTGGTTAAGTGCAACAGTTTCTGTCGTAGCACTGGAAACAGGCTCTGGGTTA
>CALNBW010000088.1 GCA_937874815.1 uncultured Bacillota bacterium
TCAGGTCGGCCCCAAATTGCCGGCTGCTCGGAAAAGGTTCCGCAGTGGTGACTAATACAGCAAGCGCCTCGCCCGTAAAGAAGCCTATTTTAACTAACACATGGCGCAGGAGCCCTGCGCCTGTCGGCTCATCATAGATGGACAGGCCATATGCCTGGGCCAACTCTTTTACTACTTGAAGAACGCGTGCGCTAAGAGGATGTTGGATAGAGCAGTCGTCAATATCAACCACTTCATGGCTGCGCTGCCGATAGCAGCCTGCGACAATGCGCCCATCAGTTAGCCCTACCGGAAACTGTGCTTTGTTACGATAACGCCAAGGTTCTTGCATAGATAAGGTGGGGTGCACAACGACATCTGTAAGCTTGCCGATGCGCTCTAGGGCATCAACGACCCACTGCCGCTTGTGCTCTAGTTGTGCAGCGTAAGCTAGATGCTGCAGCTGACAGGCTCCACAGGCATCATAAACTGGGCAAAGAGGCGCAACTCTCTGCTTGGCTGCACTGACGATCTTGCTCGGCAAAGCTCGTCCATATTTAGGCTTAACCGAGATCACTTGCGCCTCCACTTGGTCCCCGGGTAATGCTCCGGGGACAAAAACAGTAAAGCCCTGGTAGCGCGCCACTCCCTCCCCGTCCGCAGTGAGCCCTTCAATTGTGAGTTGCACTGATTCGCCCACGTGCAGCGGGATGGTGGAACGCTTAGCCATCATAATGCCTCCTCAAACTGAACCGCCCCCAATACCCACCTAGTCTTTATAGGGGATACCCTCTAGGTCGAGTAACCAACGTTTGACGGGCAAGCCCCCGCCAAAGCCGACCAAAGCGCCGCCGGCACCGATAACGCGGTGTCAGGGGACGAAAAAGGACACTGGGTTTCTGTGGTTAGCTTGCCCAATTGCCCGGGGTCCTTTAGGACGGCCAACTTGTTTAGCGATTTCACCATAGGTACGCGTTTCCCCATAAGGAATGGTGGCCAATGCCTGCCAGACACTGCGCTGAAATGGGGTGCCAATTAAGTGCAGCGGCACGCTTAGTTCTTTACTTTGGCCCGCGAAATAGGCCAGCAACTGTTCCTTGGCTAGAGCCAGGAACTCGTTTGTTCCTTGCTGGCAAGTGTAACCGGGCAGATGTTTCTCTACCCAATCCAGCAGACGGTCTGCCGTCTCACAAGGGGTACCGCAGTAAACCAGCCCCTCCTGGGTGGCTGCTAGATAAACTGGACCAATTGGTGCATCAATCTTGTCATAGTAACAGATCATGCCTAGCCCCTCCCTCCTATACTACTCGCTTTTAAACCAGAATTGGCCTAGGCCTAGAGAGTGTCCAGCACAGCCTTCAGGTCGGCAATAATGTCCTCTATGTCTTCCAACCCAACGGACAATCTGACTAAGCCATCACTGATACCGACGGCTTCTCGCTCTTCCTTTGTATAAGGGGAGTGGGTCATTGAGGCCGGGTGCTGAATCAAGGTCTCTGTATCGCCTAGGCTAACCGCCAAGGAGCAGAGCTTGACGTTGTTCATAAGCTTCTTGCCTTCTGCTACGCCGCCCTTGAGCTCAAAGGCAATCATAGCGCCTGGCAGCTTCATTTGCTTCTTGGCTAGTTCATACTGAGGGAAGCTCTTCAGACCAGGATAATACACCTTATCAACTGCCGGATGGCTCTCCAGGAACTCCGCTACCTGCATGGCATTCTCACAGTGTTTTTCCATCCTGATGGCCAAGGTCTTCATACCCCGGCAGATCAAATAAGCATCAAAGGGACTGAGCACTGAGCCGGTCATGTCCTTCACCCCAAAGAGCCTGACCTGATCGATAAACTCTTTCTTACCAGCCACAATTCCGGCAATCACATCGCCATGGCCGTTGAGATACTTGGTGGCAGAATGTAGGACCACGTCGGCTCCCAGCTCAATCGGTCTTTGCAGATAGGGGGTGCAATAGGTATTATCAACAAACACTAAGCAGCCTGGAATAGTGTGGGCTAGCTCACTGATAGCTTCAATATCCGCAATATCCATGGTCGGGTTTGCCGGTGACTCCAGGTAGACCACCTTGGTATTTGGCCTTAACGCTTGACGTATGTTTTCTAGATCCCTCACATCGACGAAGGTGACGTCGACACCATAACGGCTTAGTCCATGATTGAGAAAAGCGAAGGTGCATCCATACAAGGTATCAGCCGCGATAACATGGTCTCCAGCCTGCAATGCTGTCCAGAAAGCCGAAGTAATCGCTCCCATTCCCGAAGCCGTGGCCATCGCTGCTTCGGCACCTTCTAACGGGGCTAGCTTCTCTTCAAACTGGGTTGTATTGGGGTTACCCAGCCGGGTGTAAATATAGCCGCCCTCTTCTAGAGCAAACCGCCGCCCACCTTGCTCAGCTGAATCAAAGATAAAGGTTGAGGCCTGATAGATAGGTGTGACCAATGCGCCTGCCGCGTTTTCTGCATGTCCTCCATGAATCGCTCTCGTAGCAAAACCCATTGCTTCCAAATTAAGCTTACTCACTCTTAGTTACCTCCCTTAATTGGCAAACCGCTGGCAAACATGCTGCCCAATTGGCCTACATATAGTACGTTAGTTATCTAGCCACTGTGCCAGGTCTGTCAGGCTGCCGCTAAAATAGCAGTCCGCTAAAGACCGGTTATGGGGATTGATAAGGCAATCATCCACGATCGCCACCCTAATGCCAATTTCAGACGCGGCTAAATCCTCGACCATGTCATTGCCGATATGCACGCACTCCTCAGGCATGGCACCGAGACGTTCCAGGATTTCAGCATAGTACTCTTTGTTAGGTTTGCAGAAATGGGCATCTTCATAGCAGGTGACAAACTCCCACGGCAAATCAGCAACGCCGGCCCACTGCATCCTTTGCTCAATGGCTTCGCGGGGAAAAATGGGGTTGGTGGCCAGGACAATGCGTTGACCTCTTGCCACAGCGCCTTCTACCACCTGGCGAGCCACGGGGTTAGGCCGTGCGGTAACACGCACTTCATGATAATGGCGCTCATAGTAATCTTGAAACAGGGGCATTAGCTCCGCCTGGTCGCGACCAATTTTGCCGAAAAAATCGGCCATGAATTTCTCTTCGTTGGTCAGCTCAGGATCCAGGTTGTTAATCACGGCATAGCTTGAGGCTACCAACTGTTGTGCGAAAGATTTCGGCTCCAGCATGTGGCTGAAATACCGTGTTATAGAATTCACATAGGTCGTAATAAAATCGTACGTATCGAGGGGCAACAGAGTACCATCCAGGTCAAAAAGTAGATATTTGGTCATCAACACCTCCCTAACTTTAACTTGATTGACAAGCCGGGCTTGCTAGCCCAGCTTGTCAATTTATTCTAGACTAATGGGGCTACATTTGCCAATGGTGTGCCCTTAAAAACATAGCAAGCAGGCCGCACCATGGTCGCTACCCCTGCAAAAGGTGCCAAGACAGCTGTTTCACCTATGGTGCCCAATACCTTACCTTGTTCAAAGGTGTCCCCGGGGTCAATCTGCGGTAGGAATGGCCCAACAACTTTGGCCATTACTGGCTGGAGTTTGCCATAGAAGCTTGGCTTCGGCTTTACTGCCTCCCCAGCTATCATGCCTAACTGGCGTAGCAGGTTGAGCAATGCCTGGTAGCATGCTTCGGCTGCATCAAGATCAATAACGCCACCTTGCCCTCCCCCAGGCAACTCGATGATTACAGCGGGTATGCCAGCGTCACAGGCTTCCACAAATAGCTGACCTCTGGACCCACCACTCTGAATCACCGTAGGGATGGCTAGCATAGCTGCAAGCTCCTTGGCAAAATCATGTTCTTCATAGACAGCCAACGTGTAGCTAGCACCCCAGACGCCACAGCAGTGCAGGTCAACGATGTAATTAGCATCCTGGGCCTCCTGCCAAAGCAGATTAGCCAATGCCAACGAGGGAGCCGACTCTTCCTGGCCCGGGAAAATACGGTTTAAGTCGAGCTCATCGTAGGGTGAAGTGCGCTGTAGGCGTCTAAAAGCGGCCGGGTTGGCAATCGGTAACACCTTAACGGAACCTTTAAGCAGTTCGTTCTGCTCGAGGAAAGCAACAACCTTTTCTGCAACATAAATACCAGTCGCTTCACCGCCATGGATACCACCGGTAAAGAACACTTGCGGAGCACCCTCACCAAAAAGGTGAAAGTTGAGTTCAACTGGCATCACGTCATCAAGCTTACGAGTGTATGTCTTTTGCAAGTTTATAACCCCCTAAACGGAACAAACTAGGCGACCGCCAACGATGACCTGCTGACAGGTGGTAAAGTTGCACAGGGGATGTCCATCAAAAACAGCCAGATCGGCCTCTTTGCCGATTTCGATGCTACCCAAACGATCGTCAAGCCCAATAATCTCTGCCGCATTAATAGTGATAGCCCGCAGGGCCTCTGCTTCATCCATGCCTTCGCGTACGGCTACGCCTGTCAGCAACGGCAAGTACTTAGTGTCCGATGCTGAGTCCATCTGAATAGCCACTTTGCAGCCAGCCTTAGCCAGAATGGCGGGGTTATCGAGGCGTACTTCCCAGAGCTCGTGCTTGGCGGGTCCCATATTTAGGGGGCCGACCACACAGCGGGCCTTCTTTTCAGCCAGGATGTCGGCTATCTTATAGCCTTCAGTGGCATGTTCTAGGACATAGTCTAGGTTGAACTCCTCGGCAATGCGGATAGCCGTCATGATGTCATCGGCACGATGGCAGTGAATCCGGGCCTTCATCTCACGCCTGAGCACCTTACCTAGTTGCTCCAGCTTCAAGTCGCGATCAACGCTCTTAGCCTTGCCTTCAGCCTCAGCCCGCTCCAACTTCGTCAAGTAGTTCTGAGCACTAATCAGAGCCTCGCGCAGAACAGCGGCATTCCCCATCCGAGTCCCTGGCATCCTGTTCATAGCTCCATAGTTACGCTTGGGGTTTTCGCCTAAGGCCATCTTCATGCCTTCTGTGCCGGCAATCACCATTTCATCTACAGTGCGCCCTAGGGTCTTGATAGCCATACCAGTGCCACCGATAACATTACTGCTACCGGGGCCAGTATAAACAGTGGTAACGCCAGCAGCCAAAACCTGCGGGAAGGCTGGGTCGGCGGGGTTCAAGGAATCAATCCCAAAAAGCCCCGACTGCATGGGCCCCGTCTTTTCATTGCCGTCTGCAGTTGCTGGCAAACTGGGCTCACCGAAGAGGCCTATATGGCTATGGGCATCAATTAGCCCGGGAGTAACCGCTTTACCTTGAGCATCAATTACTTGCGCATCCTCGGGCACTGCAACGCCAACACCTACTGCCACGATTTTGCCGTCTTCGCACAGCACCGTGCCTTTCTCGATAACGCCTTGGGTGATAGTGTAAATCTTTCCATTAACAATGGCTAGTTTCACTTTGTTTCCCTCCTGTCGTATTTCGCTATACTAAGGTTTTCGGCAAATAAGTCTGGAATCCTGTTTCCGCAAGTTTTTTAGCATGCAAATGGCTCGTTTACATATAGATATAACAGCAGCACTAGGACATGGCTAACCTTGTGGAAATGGGGGTAGAAAAACAAATGGGCGAATCACTACAGTTCTTACGCGTCTACTGGTTTCAGATAGCGCAAATCATCGTCAGCTTGATCATCGGCGGTAACTTAGCACAGCAGTTTAGCGTGCAGAAACAGAAATCATTGGCCGGCAAGCTTGCCCGCTTCTCCTTAGCACTTATTTTCTCCGCTACTTACTATGCGCTTTTCTTCTACTTAACAGCCCTATTTCAGCGCTAAATGAGAAAGGAGGCTGCGCCTAAGCCAACCTCCTGATTCCTTTGTGGGTTGCAGTTGGGT
>CALNBW010000089.1 GCA_937874815.1 uncultured Bacillota bacterium
GATTACTGATTTACCCCGCTCGGCCTATGTTGCAGCTGAAGAGCGGGTGATTGAGGAACTCAAAAAGCTCGGTAAACCTTACCTAATCCTCCTCAACAGCGCCGATCCTTTTGCACCCAACACCATGGAGTTGAGGGCGGAACTGGAGGAGAAGTACCAGGCGGCCGTGGTGCCGATTGACGCGGCAAAGCTCACCCAGATCGATATCCAGGGCATCCTGCGAGAAATCCTCTACGAGTTCCCGGTAAAAGAAGTGAGTGTAAACCTGCCGCCATGGGTTAATGTGCTGGAGAGCAAACACTGGCTACGGCGTAAATTGGAGGACACCGTTAAGGATGGCGTCACCCGAGTAAGTAGGCTGCGGGAGATTGACAATCTGATTGAAACATTAAGCGATTGCGATGCGGTCTCTGAGGTTGTGCTGGAGACGATGGAGCTAGGTAGTGGCTTGGCCCGCCTGTCAGTCTCTGTGCCTGACCATCTCTTCTGGGAGGCCCTCAGCGAAGCCGCTAAGGCGGAAATCCGGGGGCGCGATGTGCTTCTCACCTTAATGCGAGATTATGCCCAGGCGAAACGGGAATATGATAAGGTCAAGGATGCGGTGCGGGATTCTCGCAACGCTGGTTATGGCATCGTACCGCCAAGTCTGGACGATATGGAGCTGGATGAGCCGGAAATCATTCGTCAAGGTAACCGTTTCGGTGTACGCCTACGGGCAACCGCTCCCGCTTATCACATGATTCGCGTTGATGTGGAGTCGGAAGTAGCACCCATTATTGGTACGGAAAAGCAGAGCGAAGAGCTAGTCAAATATCTACTAGAGGAGTTTGAGGCTAACCCCGAGAAGCTATGGGAAACAAACCTCTTTGGGAAGTCGTTACACAATCTGGTGCGCGAAGGCATTCAAAACAAACTCTTCCGCATGCCAGAAAATGCACAGGACAAACTACGCGAGACGTTGGAGAAGATCGTTAATGAAGGCAGTGGTGGCCTAATAGCCATCATACTATAAGTAGGCTGCTTGGCTAAGAAGCACATTCTGGCGCGCCAGAATGTGCTTCTGCATTTCATCTTGAACACAAATAACCGTCCTGCTCGGCAGGACGGTTATTGTTATAGGCCAAGAATGGTCGGGCTGACAGGACTTGAACCTGCGGCCTCGTGCACCCCAAGCACGCGCGCTAGCCAAACTGCGCCACAGCCCGTCGCTCACTCATTATACTACAGCTTTAGCCAGACCGCAAGCAAATTAGCCACTTCGGACCATGCCTTGACTGGACAAACAGCGGAGCATCTATTGACAGGAGTGTTTTGCTACTCTACAATAAAATCATCAGTTGATACTGGTCAATTTCATCTGCACTCCTGCTTGTGGTTCCAGATATCGTGTCTACAGTCAGGGTGCCAGGTTGCAGAGTTTCCTAGAGAGTTTGCACCTGATTAGCGGCAGTTTCGCGTCTGTAGCGAAGAGCTATAGACGCGATATTTTTTGCTAGCTTTAGGGTAAACATTGGCCAGTATCGAGAAACTGGAAAAAGGAGGAAGAGGAATTAGATGAATCAACTGGGCCGTCATATTCTGGCTGAAATTTATGGGTGCCCCGCTGACATCCTTAACGATGTGCAGCTAGTGGAGAGCATTATGGTTAATGCAGCCTTAGAGGCTGGTGCAGAAGTACGCGAAGTGGTGTTCCATAAATTTAGCCCCCAGGGCGTTAGTGGTGTTGTTGTAATCTCTGAATCGCATCTGGCAATCCATAGTTGGCCAGAGCTAGGTTATGCAGCAGTTGACGTTTTCACATGCGGCGATCGCGTTGACCCGTGGGACGCATGTAACTACATCACCAAACACTTTCAGGCTCAAAATATGACAGCTACGGAGGTTGATCGAGGCATTTTTGACTCGCCTAAGCAGGTAGTTAGCCTGTAAGGACTCGTCTAATACCTCTGCCAAGCTGGCCAAAATTGGAGCGCGGTTACAGCAGCTTACCTGATGAAGGGAGGCTGCTGTTTTCTTATGGAGCTGGGTATATACGGGCAGAAAGCAGGATTAATGTGGGGTGAGGTGGAATTCAAAGGTAGTAGACATGAAGGGAGACAGTGCTCCATGGCAATAGACGAATATACGCTATTTACGAGTAAGATCAAACAGCTTACTGGTGTGGACTTGAGTAGTTACAAAGAGAGACAGATGAAGAGAAGGATTGAAAGCCAGATGAACCGGCGAGGCTTTGAATCCTTTTTGGCATATTATGATTTGCTAGCTACTGATAGACAAGCCCTAAACGAGTTCTTGGATCGCATCACGATCAACGTCTCGGAGTTCTTCCGCAACGCTGAACGTTGGCAGGTGCTAGAGCAAAAGGTAATCCCCGAGCTACTGCAAAGAAACCAGACAAACAACCTGAAGATCTGGAGTGCAGCCTGTTCCACTGGCGAAGAACCGTATTCGTTAGCTATGCTGCTGCGAGGGTCATTCCCCAGCGCGCGTTTTAACATATTAGCTACCGACATCGATATGGGGGTAATGCAGAGGGCTCAAGCGGCTGTGTACTCAGCCGCCCAAGCCCAGCAGATTCCTCCCCAATTTAGGTCGCAATACATAATTGAGCGGGAAGGCACCTTTGAAATCGCCCCCGCCATCCGTAATACCATTGAGTTCCGACCCCATAATTTACTGGCTGACGCTTTCCCCAGGGGGCTAGATTTGATCGTTTGTCGCAATGTGATGATCTACTTCACAGATGATATAAAGGATGGGCTCTACCGACAGTTTGCCGCCAGTCTTGTTCCGGGAGGGGTTCTCTTTGTAGGCAGTACGGAGCAGATATTCCGTCCGCGGGAATATGGTTTTCAGATTTTCGATTCTTTCTTTTACCAACGCCTTTAATCTGGACAAACCAAAAGCCTGAGCAATAGCGCTCAGGCTTAAATTTCTCTGGTGCGAAGGAGGGGACTTGAACCCCTACACCTTTTGGGTACTAGATCCTAAGTCTAGCGCGTCTGCCAATTCCGCCACCCTCGCGTATTGCGAACCGAGAAATGCGAGATAGGAGGTGGGAGCATCTGCTCATCGTCTCATGTCTCACTTCTCATAACTCATATCTCAAATGGTGGGCCATGTTGGACTCGA
>CALNBW010000090.1 GCA_937874815.1 uncultured Bacillota bacterium
TTCTTGAGCTTTATTGGTTTAGGCATTCAATCTCCGGAAACGAGCTGGGGCGCACTAGCATCGGCAGCTCAAAGCATGTACGCTTTCTATCCCTATCAATTATTCATTCCTTCGCTGATGATTGCATTGACTATGCTCTGTTTCACTCTGATGGGCGATGGCTTGCGGGATGCACTTGATCCGCGACAAAGGAAGTAGGGGGGATAGCGATGGGCAAGATTCTTCAGGTAAAGGACCTTCGTGTCTCTTTTCATACCTATGCTGGCGAAGTTCGAGCAGTGCGAGGAGTCAACTTTGAGCTAGAGCGAGGGGAGACCCTTGCCTTTGTCGGAGAATCCGGCTGTGGCAAAACTGTAACTGCTAAATCGCTGTTGCGCCTTTTGCCACCAGGAGTCGCTGAAATTAAACCGGATTCCAGGATTCTATACAATGGTGAAAATGTGCTTGAAATGGGGCAAAAACGTCTACAGAAGTTGCGTGGTAATGAAATCAGTATGATCTTCCAAGATCCTATGACATCTTTGAATCCAACGATGACTTGTGGCCAACAGATTGTTGAGGCGCTTATGCTTCATAAGAAACTGAACAAGCAGCAAGCCAAGGCAGAAGCAATCCGGATGTTGGAGCTGGTCAATATTCCTGATCCGGAAAAGCGCTTTAGCTCATATCCCCATGAATTATCGGGCGGAATGCGCCAACGCGTTATGATCGCCATAGGGCTTTCTTGTGAGCCTAGCATCCTCATCGCTGACGAACCAACAACTGCTCTTGATGTAACAATCCAAGCGCAGATCATCGATCTCTTACAGGGTCTAAAGACAAAGTTTAACACTGCCATCATCTTGGTTACGCACGATTTAGGGGTAGTGGCTACGCTAGCTGACCGGATACAAGTTATGTACGCCGGCCAAATCGTTGAATCTGGTTCGGCACGGGAGATTTTTTATGAGCCGCAACATCCTTACACTTGGGCTTTGTTGAGCTCTGTGCCCGGCCTAGCCAAAGAGAGTAAGCAAGAGCTATATTCCCTTAAAGGCACACCGCCAGATCTGATTATGCCTTTGGAGAGTTGCCCCTTTGCAGCCCGGTGCGATTATTGTATGGCTGTTTGCAAACAGCAAATGCCGCAAGTGACTGAGCTAACAGACACGCACAAGGTAGCATGTTGGCTTAAGCATCCCTACGCACCTGAAGTTAAACCTTTTTACGAAAGGGGTTTAGGCCATGAACAACAAGCATAAGCGCGAGCTATTGGTCGAGGTTAAAAACCTCTGCAAGTATTTTCAATCAGGCAAGGCGGATCTAAAGGCGGTAGAGAATGTCTCGTTTAATATTTATCGCGGGGAGACTTTTGGTCTGGTAGGAGAATCGGGTTGCGGTAAGACGACCTGTGGCAGAACGATCCTCAAGCTTTATGATGCTACTTCCGGGCAAGTTCTTTACAAAGGGCAGGATGTGACGCGGTCCATGTCGGGTAGAAAGCTACTGGAGTTTAAGGCTAGCGCCCAGATTATTTTCCAGGACCCCTATTCCTCTCTCGACCCGCGGATGACTATAGCTGAAATTATTGCAGAAGGCATGGATGTGCATTTCCGTTATTCAGCAGCTGAAAAACAACGTAAGGTAACCGAACTGCTGAGAAAGGTAGGCTTGACGGAAGACTATGCTAACCGTTTTGCCCACGAGCTTTCGGGTGGCCAGCGTCAACGTATCGGTATAGCGCGTGCGTTGGCAGTAGAGCCAGAGTTTATTGTATGCGATGAGCCTATTTCTGCCCTAGACGTTTCGATTCAGGCGCAGATTGTTAACCTGTTAATTCAATTGCAGGAAGAACGGGACCTGACCTATCTTTTTATCTCGCATGATTTATCAATGGTCAAGCACATTTCGGACCGAGTCGGCGTGATGTATTTAGGTAGTTTAGTGGAGACTGCCGCCAGTCAGACAATTTTTGCGCAGCCATTACACCCGTATACCCGGGCTTTACTCTCCGCCATTCCAACGGCGGATCCAGACTACGAAGCATCGCGGACGCAGATAAAGCTAGAAGGCGAGGTTCCCAGCCCAGTTAATCCCCCGTCGGGCTGCAAGTTTAGGACGCGTTGCCCCCATGCAGCTGAACTCTGCGCAGAAGAGCAGCCTCAGCTAGTGGAAGCCGGACCAGAACATTTCGTAGCCTGCCATTATTGGGAGGAATTACGGGGGACA
>CALNBW010000091.1 GCA_937874815.1 uncultured Bacillota bacterium
CATACTCATCAGCTTGTGCGACTGCTTGTTCGATACTGACCACAATGTCCCCTAGTATAGGTACGTCCAAAACGTCAAAAAGTTCCTCTCCTTCTAATTGGGAGAAAGAAAGCACGTCGGTAGGGCCATCAGTGCCGCGGTACTCTAGATTTAAGGCGTGTATGGCCTCGTTATCAACCAAGACCACACTTATTTCGGCCTCTGGGGGCAACTGCAGAATGGCCATGGCTCGCGTTAATGTTTGCTCACAGAAGTCCAGTAGTTCTTGCGAACAAGCTAATATCTCCTGATCATTCTGGATCAGTATCATGGGCTGGTTTCACTCCTTCGGGTTCAGTCAGCTTGTCAGGGTATTCAATTCGTTTATGGAAAATACCACTTAAGATATGCACAAAGGCAGTGCCGATGCTGTCCAACTCTTTTAGTGTAATATCGCATTCATCAAGCTGCCCGTCGTTCAGTCGGTCCTTGATGATCTTGCGCACCATATTATCAATGCGGTTAGGCGACGGCTGCGCCAAAGAACGCACCGCTGCCTCTACGCAGTCGGATAACATCACGATAGCTGCTTCTTTGCTCCGCGGAGTGGGACCGGGGTAGCGATAGTCGTCCTCATCAGCGGTATCTCCAGCCTCTTTAGCCTTATGATAAAAATAGCCAACCAATGTATTGCCATGATGTTGCTGAATAATATCGGTGACTATTTGGGGCAGTTTATACTCCCGCGCCAGTTCTACGCCGTCCTTGACGTGAGCCGTGATGACCAAGGAACTCAAAGAGGGCGGATATTTCTCGTGGGGGTTGTCCATCATAAACTGGTTTTCGATAAAGAAGTAAGGTCGTTTTAGTTTACCCACGTCATGAAAGTAAGAGCCCACCCTAGCCAAGAGTCCATCAGCGCCAACTGCTTCGGCAGCAGCTTCAGCCAGGTTGGCCACAATTATGCTGTGGTTATAAGTGCCGGGTGCCTCTATCAACAGCCGTTTAAGCAAGGGGTGGTTCGGGTTAGATAGCTCTAACATCTTCACAGTGGAAGCGATACCAAAAGGTTTTTCCAGGAAGGGCACTACCCCAAACCCAATAATGGCCGCGAGTATCCCCCCAGCTACTGCCCAGAGTGCATTGGTTAAGAGGGCGGCTAATCCTTCTCCATACAGCAACCCAAAAGCAACAGCAGACACACTAGTAGAAGCAGCTACTAGGGCTCCAGCCCGAACTAGGTCAAAACGCTGGTTCATGCGGGAAACGCTGAAAGCGCCAACTGCGGCACCAATTAAGCCTACTCCCATGAAAGTGACATCAAAGCCGGCTATCGCGCCTGCAATCAGTGCCATACTGATGCTACCCACTATGGCAATGCGGGGCCCAATCAAAACTGCCATCAGAATAGTGGCGGTCGCGACGGGCATGAGGAGTCCGGATATAATACTGAAAGCTTTGCAGAGCGCTCCGGTAAGCAGCAAGATTAGGCCCAGCAAGAGCACTTGCTGCGGGTTTTCCCATGATTTACGCTGAAACAAAATCAAATATAGTACTAGAGGCGACAATGCTACCAACATATAAGCTAACGAGCCGAAGGCAAGGGGCCAGTTGATACCCGGCGTCAGCAAGCCAAGATCGGCTAATAACATGATTTCTCGCTCCGTAGCGATTTCGCCTTGCCCGATAATTTTCTGCCCCTTTTGCACCATAACCGGTAATACCCGGGCCACTGCCTCTTGTCGCAAGCGCTCGGTAGCGGTAGCATTATAAAGCATATTCGGCTTGAGTAGGGCGCTGGAGAGCTGCCTTAAGAAGGTCTTCTGGGCATTGGAGATATAGAGGCTGTTTATATCCCGATGTACCTGTTCTTCCGCTGTGGTCAACGCTTCTGCCTTGATGCCCCGGGCATAGGCTTGTTCTAGAATAGTACCCAGAGCCCCTGACAGTTGCTGATTCGTCTCCGGCGAAAAGCTGAGCCCGGTTTGCAGAGTGGTTTCTGGTAATTGTACGGGCAGCGCGTCCTGCAATAGCGCCAGCTTAGAATCAGTTGGCTCTTCTAAGGCAGCAACTATCTCCAGCTGCTCAAACACCTCTGACAGCTGGGCTGCTGTGGTCAACGCTACATTCGGATCCTGCTCAAAAATGTCTTTCACACTCTGCTCCGCCAGTTCACGCGCTTCGATGGTTGTATAGCGGTCTTCGACCGTGCGTGGCGCACCGATATAACGCGGGCTAGCCTGTCCCAATTCCAAATTAACAGACTCAGGCAGAATACAGACGAATAGCAGCAACGATAGCGCCAGATAAACAAGCGATAGTAAAAGCGCCCGGCGAACTACCGGGCGGCACCAAAACCGTCGTGAGAACAAGTGCGCTCTCTTAGGTTTAATAGCCACCAAGAACCCCTCCCCCAACCAGAGTAAATGCCCCTTGGTCTGTTGCTATGATCGGCTACGTATCTTTTCTCTGCTGATATACTTCATAAGCTTTGATAATGCGTTGTACTAAAGCATGCCGTACTACGTCTTGGTCGCTAAGGTAGACAAAACCAATCCCCTTGACATCCTTTAAAATCTCACAGGCTTCGGCCAGCCCACTAGCCTTGTCTTTAGGCAAATCTACCTGCGTGATGTCACCAGTAACAACTGCGCGCGAGCCAAAGCCCAGCCGAGTCAAGAACATCATCATCTGCTCCGGCGTGGAGTTTTGCGCCTCATCTAAAATAATGTAGGCATCATCTAGAGTGCGGCCGCGCATGTAAGCCAGCGGTGCCACTTCAATCACGCCCCTTTCCATGTACTTCTGGAAAGTATCCTGCCCTAGGATATCGAACAGAGCATCATAAAGGGGACGTAAATAGGGGTCAACCTTGTCCTGCAGGTCGCCAGGCAAAAACCCTAGCCGCTCACCCGCCTCCACTGCTGGCCGCGTCAAGATGAGGCGACTCACCTCCCGATTGCGCAGCGCCGCCACGGCAACCGCCATGGCCAGATAAGTTTTTCCCGTGCCAGCTGGCCCAATGCTGAACACAATGTCATTCTCGCGCAGCGCCTGCACATAGACCCGCTGACCACGGGTCTTCGGCCGTATTTGCTTGCCCCGGCTAGTGCTGACGATCACATTAGCGTAAATCTCACTTAAAATAGGTTCCTGTCCGGCGGCGATGAGACGCAGGCCATAGGTCACGTCCCGCTGGCTCACTGGGATGCCCCGTTGCAGTAAGGCAAATAGTTCTGTTAACAGGGTTTCCACCTGGGTAACGGCCTGCTTAGGACCGCTGAGTTGCAGCTCGTTATCGCGGGCTGTGATTTTTACAGGTAAGGCCTCTTCAATGGCTCTTAGGTTCCCATCATGACGTCCAAACACTACCTGTGCTGCTTCTATGTCATGCAAAAATAGTTTGCTGCTGTGCATCTCTTGCTGCGAGTTGCTCAACGCCGGCCTGCCTCCTTAGATTCTATTCTGCTGTTAATGCCACAAATTCACCAATGGATTCTACTGTTTCAATGATAGCGCGCACCCGCACAGTATTCTGGTCAGGCAGAAGCTCGCTTTGAAAGTGCGTAGCTAGAGGTAGTGTGTTCTCGGGCAGCTGGGCTAAAGCAAGTTTTTCGGCTGCACGAGCCGCTTCAGCTTCAGCTGTTTCCAGAGATACTTCCTGCATTTCCTCAACTACTTCAAAATAGATGCTGCGTCTATGTTCGACAGCTAGACCTAAATCCCTCCAAATTAAGGGTAAAACTTGGCAGTCCTCTTCATAGAGGCGGAAAGGCGGCGGACTAATGCCAGTGAGTGCTATTTCTTTGTCACCAATTACTAACGTATCGCGAACAAACTTGTTCCCGGTACGCATTTGCGCCACCCGCTGCCTGGCACTGGTAGCAATACCATCATACCAGATAAGTGCTTCGGTAATACCTTCAGCATGGGCATAACTTGTCTCTGCCCCTTCATCGATGATGTAGGCACCACTAATCAAGATTTGCCCCTGCTCTACAGTATCGCCAGCTTTGACCATAGCTTTACCATTAGTAGCGACTATTTTCTTAATGACGCCGCTTTTTGCTGCAATCACATGCCCTAGGGGCTTCAAATCGGGGTTGATAATTTGCTTCTCTACCACCTCAATTACAGCGCAGGAGCCTTTAACCTCTACTCCAACCCATGACAATTCAGGTACTTTGATCACCAGGGAGCGCGCCAACTGATTGGCCGCCAGCCGCCCCCGATAAACACCCGGCCTTAGGCCTAGCTCAGCTGCAGCCTGCAACACTGTGGCAGTGGGCACTGCGTCATTTCCGCGCACCTCTACAAACCAGACGATGGAGCCGAGCACATAAAGGCTGAGAATGAAAAGCAAGGCACCACAGGCAAATGCGGTTCGCTTCCAAAGGCGGGCTAAGAGGAATGGCACGCCGCGCCGCCGAATGATGCGCACTCGCACCCTAGATTGCCGGGCCACGGGGCGCATAGCCTTAAAGCCGGCTATACTTGTCTTACCTACAACCACGCCATTCTGCGTAGTATAGACATCCCACACCGGAATGCCAGCCTGTAGGCACAGATTAATAAAGCGCTCTACCCGCTGCCCGCGAAAGCGGATAGACAAATAGCCTACCAAGTATAAATAAATGCGCTCAAATACCATTATATCACCTCAATTGATAAAGGTCGTGGTCCTGCTCGCGCGCGTGTGGCCTGGTACTGCAGGTAGGTGCTTAGCCACCGACTGAAGCGGCCAAAACTCGCCGCAGCTCAAACAGTTGGCCGCTTTTAACCGTCATTCGTTGGGGACATTCCTCCGCAGAGGTGTGTCCCCTTTCCTCAAAAGCACCCTCTATTAGAGGCCCCAATGCGCGATACGCAGGGCCAACGACCTTCGGAGGGCGGGTCCAACCCCTACGGTTTCTCCAAACGTTATGATATATCTGTAGGGGCGCAGCGCTGCTGCGCCCAGCGTACGTGCAAGTATGGCACGCCGCTCTGCCGGACACGGCCCCCCGCTAACTAATATAAGAGACATTGTTAATCGTTCCGTCCACGATGATTTCATCGGGCAAAATGGAGCGCAGAGTGAGCCTTTGCCCAGCGATAACAATTTCCCCGCGAGCGACAGCCACCCGAATGTGGGTGTCGGTGTAGAGGATTACACCGCGGTGATTTTCTACTGTCAGTTGTGCATTACCGATCAGGGTGATGCGCGGCAAATCTAGGACCAGCTCCTTGGGCAACTCGAGCACCTCTGTTATCAACTTGCGTACCCCACCTTGCCTTACCATCGTCTCGCCCCCTCGTGTTGTTGAAACCGCTACTCGGCCAATTACCCCCTGCTGATGCCCGTCTCCTTTTACTTTTATGCAAGCTGCCGCTTCAAAAGAAGCAACACAAAAGGCACCTCACAAAGGTGCCTTTTATTTAGCAGGATTAAATTTTAATAGAAGCGCTTCTTCTTCCTAGCAGCTTCTGCCTTCTTCTTGCGCTTAACACTTGGCTTTTCATAATGTTCCCGCTTCCGGGCTTCGGAAAGAACACCAGAACGCTGGCACTGACGCTTAAAACGTCTTAGCGCGCTGTCTAAAGATTCGTCTTTGCGGATTTTGATCTCGGTCACTCAGTTTCCCTCCCTCCGCACTCAGAAAATGCTCGGAGTGATGCTGTCTCTACTGCTTCTCGTAAAATGAACCTTCTGCTATTATATCGCCAGCCCCTAACACTGTCAACCTAAGGCAGGCAGGTCAGATAGCGGTCTACCCCCGATAACATGCAGGTGTAAATGCTTTACTACCTGTCCCCCCTCCTTGCCAATGTTAGTGGCCACACGATAACCGGCCAGGTTCTGTTCTTTAGCCACTTGCCGGGCAACCCCCATCAGAGCGCCCAGTAGCTGGTCATCCGTTGAATCTGTTGTCTGCAGCGATTCAATATGGCGCTTAGGGATGACTAAAATGTGCACTGGGGCAACCGGCTTGACATCTCGGAAGGCAATAATCTGTTCATCTTCATAGACTATGTCTGCCGGTAACTCTTTAGCAACAATCTTGCAGAAAATGCAATCGGTCATTTTTTCACCCCCTGCTCCTATATAAGATTTCGACATGCGAGACGTAATTCCTGCTTGAGCAAAGGCGCAGCAGCCCGGCACCCCTACGGTTTAATCCAGGCGTTGGTGCCGTCAATGGTGATGCGGGTGATAGCGTTAGATTGGAGACTGGGGTCGTTACTATAAACCGTTACATAGGTATCGGTATGCCCCGACCAGACCCCGTTTGCGTCCTGGCTTTCCCAAAGCACGGTTTGCTCGCTGCCTACCAGGCGCTTGGCATAGGCTTTGGCCAGGCGTTGGCCGAGGGCAATCAGGGCCCGACTGCGGCGCGCTTTCTCGGCCTGAGGAACTTGTTGGGGCATTTCTGCCGCCGGAGTTCCAGGGCGACGAGAGTAACGAAAAACGTGCAAGCGGCTAAAACCAAGCTCCTTGATAAATTCATAGGTCTGCTGAAATTCTGCTTCTGTTTCACCAGGGAAGCCGACAATAACATCGGTCGTGATGGCTATCTCGGGTACAAAGCTTCGGGCCAAGTCAATGATGGCGCGATATTCGGCGGTATTGTAGCGCCGATTCATGGCCTTTAACACGCGATCTTGCCCCGCCTGCAAAGGCACGTGCAAATGTCGGCAAAAATTGGGATGGCGCTGCATCAACTCTAGCAGCGGTTCCCCTATTTCATTCGGTTCAATGGAACTCAGGCGCAAACGCTGTAGCCCGGGCACTTGTAACACTTGTTCCACTAGCACAGCCAGATCAGGTTGGCCAGGCAAATCTTGCCCGAAACTACCAACGTGAATACCGGTAAGTACTATTTCCTTGAAGCCGGACTCAACCAGTTCGTGCGCTTCTTGCACCACGTCAGCAATGGAGCGACTCCGTTCTGGGCCGCGTGCATAGGGAATAATGCAGTAGGCGCAAAACTGCTGGCAGCCATCTTGTATTTTGAGTGTTGCCCGCGTACGGCCTACTTCCTGGCTGGCACTGATCATCTGAAAACTGGTTTCGTCAGTCCAGCGCGATACGGCAATCAAGGGGGAGCTGGCTTGCCTGGCTCTCTCCACCAACTCCACGATACGGGGTTTATCAGCGCTCCCCACCAATAGGTCAATACCTTCTGGTAGCTCTCCCCGATCTTGGGCCACTTGCGGGTAACAACCAACCATCACCAAGGTGGCATGCTGGTTCTGCTCTCTAGTGCGGTGCGCTATCTGACGCGATTTCTGCTCAGCCTGCACTGTTACGGCACAAGTGTTGATTACATAGACGTCGGCAACCTCTGAAAAGTCGACGACCTCGTAACCAGCTTCCCGGAAAAGATGGGCCATGGCGGCAGTTTCGCCCTGGTTCACTTTGCAGCCTAAGGTATGAAAAGCAACTGTGGGCATTATCTGCTGCCTCCTAAATCACCTAATTCATATTGGAGCACCGCTAGAAGGACCAGTGGCGCTGTTTCAGTGCGCAGAATACGCGGCCCCAGGGTAATGCTTTGCCAGCCCTTGAGGGAGAGAAAATCAACTTCTGCATTGGTCAACCCGCCCTCAGGGCCAATAAGAACATGTACGGTCTCACTACGGGTTGCCTGCAGCAAAGGCCGTAAAGGCGCATCTGCCTCTTCCCAGGCAACTAGTGCTAGCTGCTGCTCGGGCACTGCCGCCAGTTCCCATAGCGATACGGGTGGGTTGATAGTCGGCACTAACTGGCGCCGACTCTGCTTCGCAGCCTCTAGGGCAATGCGCTGCCAGCGCGGCAGCTTTTTAGCCACGGCATCGGGCTTGAGCTTAACCACCACGCGCTCCGTAAGCACTGGCGTAATGCTGGTCACCCCGAGTTCGGTAGCTTTCTGTATCACTAAGTCTAATTTATCCCCTTTCGGGAGCGCCTGATAAAGGTGCAGAGCCAGGTATGACTCGCTATCCGTTACCATTGGCTCGCCAACCTGGGCTAGAACAAAAGTCGGAGCTACTTCAACTAACTGGGCAATATAGGCCTGGCCGGCTATGACTACCTCTATTTGGTCGCCGACTTGTAGGCGCAAGGCTTTAGCTATGTGGGCGGCGTCATCACCAACGATGGTGACGCTGCGACTACTAGGCAGGCTATCTAGATCTAGGAAAAAGCGCGCCATCCTAGGCCCCCTTACGGCAAGTCAGGGCGTACCAATCGCCCTCATTAATCTTCTCCATTACCTGAAAACCATGGGCCGCTAATGCTGCCAGCACCATATCTAAGCGTTCACCAATGATCCCCGAGGCAATAAACAGGCCCTGTGGGGCTAAGAAATGCGCTAAATCGGGAATTAGCTGCACAATAATACGGGCTATGATATTGGCCACAATGATATCGGCCGGGCCAGAGGCAGCCTGTAAAAGGTCGCTTTCGACCACGCTAACTTTGTCCTCTACGCCGCTAATAATCACGTTTTCGCGGGCTACCCGTACAGCCACCGGGTCATAATCAAGCGCTTCCACTGCGCCAGCACCCAAACGAGCCGCAGCAATAGACAGAATGCCAGAACCACAGCCAACGTCAATTACGCGCTCCCCACCCTTAATGGCCCGCTCTAGAACTTCTAGACACATAGTAGTCGTAGAGTGGGTGCCAGTGCCAAAGGCCATGCCCGGGTCCAGTTCAATCACCAACCGGTCTGTGGGCTCAATATCTTCCCAACTAGGCTTGATTAACAATTTCTTGCCCACCGCAACCGGCTTATAGTAGGCTTTCCAGGCAGTAGCCCAATCCTCTTCTTCTACCTCGGAGAGGGTTACCTCAGCCCGACCAGGATCTAGATCAAAATCTGCCAAGGCAGCCACTAGCTGTCTGATGGATTCCACCTTACTGGTTAATGCCTCGTCTAGCGGCAGATAGGCGATCAAGCGCACTTCCTCCAAAGGAAAATCTTTTTCTGGTAGTAGAGTATAATCCTCTACATCTGCTGCCAGGGCAACAGGATAGCTATCTTCAATAACCAAACCGTTTACCCCCTGCTGATACAGAATATCAGCAGCCGCTTCTTTCGCTTCCTGTGAGGTCGTAACCGTAATCTCCATCCATTTCACTGGCCGCGCCCCCTTGCTCCTTAGTTTTTGCCAAATATCTTGCCCAAGATGCCCTTGTTCTCGGTATTAACATTATCCCCCATTGTCTCCGCTAAAGCTACCAACAGTTCCCGCTGTTTGGCTGAAAGACGCTTGGGAGTTTCTACGATGATACGTACTAGCAAATCTCCTCGCTGTGTAGAGCCGAGACGAGGTACGCCATGCCCCCGGATGCGTAACATAGTGCCACTTTGTGTGCCCTCCG
>CALNBW010000092.1 GCA_937874815.1 uncultured Bacillota bacterium
TATACATTTCATTCAGTTGTTCATCGAGTGCTATCGACACATGGTTGTAGGGGGCTCTGGTATAGATACCTATTGCTCGCGTTGGCCATGAATAAGTGTTTGAAAGCATGATATAGATATACCTTGTCTGCACCATATTGGGCCCTCCCCGACTGGTCAGATAGTGAACAGTATATTCCTTAGTATAATATGCGCTACCGTTTCTCTCAACACTAAACGCGCATTTCTCGGTAGGCCCAGGGGTAGCCAAGGTGTAAGCGAGTGGGAAACTGCTTAAGCTAGCCTTGGAGGTGTTTGTCGATGCAGATAACGTACACGTTAAAGCATAACAAGGAGGTGGAGCAGGGAGAGTATGATCCTGCAACCAAAGTGCTGACATTAGCCAGCGGCCGCGAGCTCAACTTGGCCCGCGCCGATGACGTCAAATTGGCCAAGAAACTGATCTACTCCAAGGTAGTTACTGCTCCGCAGATGGAGCTGGTTACCCTCAACACCCTCAGCCAAATGTAGCCCCTGGGTCGCGGGGACGTACACTTGGGTCGCGGGGACGTACACTTGTGCCAGGGTAAAAATGTAAAAGCGAACAGACTGCAAGCCGCTTCAAATTTAGAAGCGGTTTTTGCTTTGCGGGTGCTTGACAGAGGGGTTGATTGGCTGTATGGTTAATCACAGTAGTAACTAACTAATCAAGTGTGATTGCATGCAGATGCGGGGAAGGAGGGGTAAGGATTGCGACTAGATTTTTCTAGCGAGAAGCCAATCTATCTACAGTTGGCTGAAGCAATTGAGGACGACATACTAAAGGGGATTTATGAGGAAGAAAGCCAGGTTGCATCTACTACCGAGTTAGCAGTCACACTGCGCATCAACCCTGCAACAGCGGGCAAGGGACTCAATCTGCTAGTAGACGAAAAGATTCTCTATAAGAAGCGAGGGGTGGGTATGTTCGTGTCTGTCGGCGCGCGAGAGATGATCTTGAAGAAGCGCAGAGAGGGCTTCTATCAGAGCTTCGTTGTCAAATTGCTTGAGGAGGCTCGGAAGCTAAATATCCCGGTAGAAGAGGTCATCGCGATGATTGAAAGGGGGAGGGGCAAGTGAGCACGATAGCTATCAAGGGAATATGTAAGGATTATGGTACTACGCGGGCGCTAGATAATATTGATCTTGAAATCGAGCCAGATAAAATCTACGGCCTGCTAGGAAGAAACGGGGCCGGCAAAACGACGCTGCTAAATTTGATCACCAACCGGATTTTTCCCACTGCCGGGGAGATAGCCATTGACGGTGAGAGCGTAGTAGAAAATGATAGGGCCCTGAGCAAGGTTTTCTATATGACGGAAGCAAACCTTTACCCGCCGGGACTGCGGGTGAGAGAAGTACTGGGCTGGAGCAAGGAATTCTATCCAGGCTTTGATATGCCCTATGCGCTCTGGCTGTGCGAGCAGTTCGGCCTGAAAACCGGCAAGCGGGTAAAGGAATTATCAACCGGTTATGGCTCCATTATGAAGGCTATCGTTGCTTTAGCCTCCAATGCGCCCATCGTTGTCTTTGACGAACCGGTGCTCGGCCTTGACGCCAATCATCGCCAGATGTTCTATCGCGCACTGATCGCTAACTATAGCCAGCACCCCAAGACTATTATCATTTCTAGTCACCTTATTGAAGAGATTGCTGAGGTGCTGGAGGAAGTTATTATCATTAAAGATGGCAGTATCGTGCTTAAGCAGTCAGTGGAAGAGTTGCTGGGGCAGGCGTATACGGTTTCCGGCGAGGCAGCGCAAGTAGATAGCTACCTGGCAGGCCGGAAATTCGCTGGCGGCGAAGAGCTGGGCAAATTCAAGGCCGTTACCGTTCTGGGGGTACTTACGGAAGGTGACAGGGCTTTGGCCCAGAAGCTGGACGTAGAGCTTAGCAGAGTGGAACTGCAGAAGCTGTTCATCAGCTTGACCAATTCCTAGAAAGGGTGAGATGCATGAGTCGGATTCTCAAAGTTGCTAAATGGCAGCTGTATGATGCGCGCAAAGCAGTCTTCCTTTTTTACTTAGTGATTGCCTCCGTGCTGGCACTTATCACCATATTGAACGTGCTCTATGGCGATGGCCCAGGGAAGATGGGCGGGGTAGATGTTAACGAAGTGGTTTTTTGCTTCGTGCTGGGGCTTAATAGTTATACTGGTGCCTTCAAGTTCACTCAAGCCAATAGCATTACGAGGCGGTCCCTGTTTGCTGCGACCCTAGTGTCTTTTGCAGGCATAGCAGCCTTTATGACCTTGGCTAGTATCATTGTAGGGACTATATTGAAATCAATCATGCCCTATGAAGGCATGATGATGCAGCTCTACAGAATTGAGGCCCGGCCAACCCAATTCATCTGGGGCTTTGCCCTTAACACATTCGCCATTTTCCTGGGCTGGATGATTACCATGGTTTACTACCGCAGCAGCAGATTGCAGAAGACACTTGTCTCTCTGTCGCCAGCCTTCTTGATTATGGGGTTAATTTACCTGAATAACCGTACAGGCGGCAGGCTAGGCGCAGCTTTAATCCGGGCCATGCGCAAGGCGCTTGGCTTCGCAGATATGATAAATCCAAATCCTTTAGTAGCAGTTTTCAGCTTCTTCGTTGCAGCAGCCTGCTGCGCTGCACTCGGCTTCCTACTCATCCGCCGCGCCCCCATTCGCAGCTAGCGGGGTGGGTCGCGGGGACGTACACCTGCGCCAGGGAAAAACTGTTAGTTTTCATTTCTCCAAAGGGCGTTCCTTAATAAGCAGGAACCCTTTATCATGTGGCGAAACTTACCTTAGCAACTACGAGTCAATGACACAAGGCACCCAGCTAATTTGAACTGAACTCAGGGGGTGGTTTTTGTGCCAAGAGTTGCACGTGTGCAGAGCAGTAGTGGAATCTACCACGTCATGGTAAGAGGTGTCGGGCATCAAGATATATTCCGTGACTATGACGATCGCAGGCGCTACTTGCGAATTCTGGAGCGTGTTGTTGAAGACTATCGCCTTACACTTTACGCCTATTGCCTGATGGATAATCACGTACACTTGCTGTTAGCAGAAGGTGAAGAGACGCTAGGGGAGAGCATGAAACGCATTGGGGTAGCTTACGTCCATGGTTTTAACGGTAAATATGGGCGCCACGGGCATCTGTTTCAGGGCAGATATCGCAGCGAGGCAGTCGAGGACGATGCCTATTTCATCACTGTGCTTCGCTACATTCATCAGAATCCCGTAAAGGCGGGGCTATGCCGTGATTGTGGCGCTTTCCCCTGGAGTAGTTATCGTGCCTACGCTTACAGCCGGGGACAGCTAGCGAAATTGTTGGATACCACCTTTGCGCTGGAGTTAATGGGCGGGCGTGAACGGTTTTTTGCTTTTACTAATGCGATGAATGATGACATCTGCTTAGAAATTGAGGCCAAACATCGGCTTAGTGACGCAGAACTGCTGGAGACGCTTGCTACGTTGCTCGGTGACAGGCTAGGTACCTCATTGCTGGAACTCAGTGTAGCGGACCGTACCAACATATTACGGGAGTTAAAGGCATTGGAAGGGGCAAGCAATAGCCAAATAGCCCGCTTGACAGCAGTTAGTAAGAGTACAGTGCAGCGAGCATAGCCTGCAGGTCAGTGGAAAAGTTTTACTGGCACAAGTGTACGTCCCCGTGACCCACCGCGGTCCATTAGTTTCTTTGATACAGCATCCACGCGCCCCAGCCGCTATTAGTGTAGAAGCTCGGGGCCCACCATTGGGTGAAATGGATGCCGTCGGTTCTCAGTTTAGGACTGAACAGCGTGGGCAAGCGTTGGTGGTGATACATAGTCTGGAGCGTGATCCGCGGATTGCTTTCGGTTCTTGGTAGACAATTGAAGGAGATGTGCCCCCAGTGTTGGTCAGCTTTACGCGAAACGCCATCTTCTTTCCAACTCTTTTTCAGCTTAATCCTAAGCAGGAATCCGTTTCCGGTAGGATCAAATGCCAGCTGTTCAACA
>CALNBW010000093.1 GCA_937874815.1 uncultured Bacillota bacterium
TCAAAACTAATATAGCTGGCGCTAAAGTTAGCACCGTCAATAATAAGAAAATATTGACCATGCCCATGACGTCTTGCGGCGTCTCGGGCGCAGTCACCCGCAAGTCAACCGCCGGCTCCAAGGCGAGCCCCACCTCAGCTTGCAGCAAGCTGACCAGTAGCACACAAAGAATTAAGCATATTTTTCGTTTCATAGTTTAGGTTCCTGCAACCGGCGTAAGCGCTCTTGTAATTCACGAGCAAAACCCGAATCGGGCTGTACTGGCTGTTGGGCCGCTTGCTGGTTAGCGCTATCGGTAGCTTTGCCCCAGGGCAAAATCTTGGCTAGCCAGGCCGGCAAGGTCAGCGTATTTGAAGTATGAGCAGGCAGCTCAAACTCAGGAGACATGGGGAACTCCTGCAATACAGTGATAGCCTCATCAGTGACGGAGACAAGCAAGACTGCATCTAGGACCTTGACCAGACATAAGCCTTTGCCCGTCCCCAGGGGCAGATGCTCCAGTAAGCGCAAATGCTGCCTGGGGCCGGTAACTATACCGGCCCTCCTCTTCGCCCAAAGGCGGGTGACAATGATGGCGAGGAAAACGACCAAACCAAACATGAACAACGCATAAGCTATCTGCCAGAAGGTAGTTGCTGGTGGTTCGGCTAGCTGTTGCGAGATTAGAAGTCCTGCCATGTTAGCCCTCTAGCGTAGAGCTTTGCGTAAAGCTTCTACCACACGATCGTGTTGGAATGGTTTGACAATAAAGTCGAGGGCTCCGGCCTGAATTGCTTCAACTACCATGGCCTGCTGTCCCATAGCGCTGCACATCACGATTTTAGCTGCTGGATCGATCTTTTTAATTTCCCGCACTGCGGCGATACCGTCTAATTTAGGCATAGTAATATCCATGGTCACCAAATCAGGGCTGAGCTCCTTATAGCGCTCTACCGCTTGGCGTCCATCCTCTGCTTCGCCACAGACTTCAAAATCGTTCTTCTTCAAGATATCTTTGATCATCATCCTCATGAATGCTGCATCATCGACTATCAAAATACGGTGACTCAAGTGCTGTATCCTCCTTCTCGCCTACTGGAGATTGGAAACACGGTCGATGACACTGACAATATCCGTGATCCGTACTCCAAAATTCTCGTCAATGACGACCACTTCACCTTTGGCAACTAGCTTGCCATTAACATAGATGTCTACCGGTTCGCCCGCGACGCGGTCCAGCTCAAAAATCGAGCCTGGCACTAAATCCAAAACTTCTTTAACCGTTTTCTCAGTGCGCCCCAGCTCTACAGTCAGTTGGAGAGGAACATCTAACAAAAGCTGTAGGTTGCCGGCAGCCACGGGAGGCAGAGTGGTAGTCTGCGGCAGAGGTTGAAACTCAACCGCTTGCACTGTCACCGGTTGCGTGGCCGGCCGCCGGGTCAAGGTTTGCGGGCTGCTGGGCGGCGCAGAAGCTGCTGCCACAGGCGGCTGCGCTGCCATAGGCGGCATTGAGGCTTCTGGTACCTCCCTTGCTGTTTTCGCTTCGTTGACTTCTTTAGGCGAGGAAACTGCCTCTTCAGCGGGCAATAATAGCCCTAACATCTCTTGGGCAAAGCCAAGCTGCAGTAACAGCATGATTTCAGAGTCAATCAGATCTTCCACCGTCATCCTAAAGGCAATCTTTGCCAAGAATTCATCGCTAGCCAAATGGGCATCGAGGGGTTCATTCCCCAAATCGATTACCCGCGCTGTCGGAGGAGAAATAACGATGGTGCGATTGAACATGGCTGAAAGAGAAGTGGCGGCAGACCCCATCATCTGGTTCATGGCCTCCGCTAAGGCGCTGAGCACAAAATCGTCTATAGCTGCCTGGGGGTCGAGGCCGTCACGCCCCATCATCAGATCAGCAATCACTGCCCCATCGCTCGTACGCATGACCAACAAGTTGCGCCCTTGCAGCCCTTCCGTATATCCCACTTCCACCACAATGAAAGGCATTGGGCTCGCCTCGCTGATCTCTCGCGGCGTAGTAATGGACACCCTAGGGATAGTTATCTGCACCCGCCGATTAAGTAGCATGGACATGGTCGTGGCAGCAGTGCCCATGGAGATATTCCCGATCTCACCTAAGGTGTCTTTCTCTGTGTCAGACAGAGTTGGCTTTTCTGGCTCGGTCTCGGCGCTTTGCTCTGAAGAGATATTGAGCAGAGCATCTATCTCCTCTTGCGATAACATATTATTCCCCATCCTCTTCACCTCCGTGCAGTACAGATTCCACCCTTACTGCTAAGTTATTTCCTACTTTACCTATAGAACCTAAGAACTTGGTATAAGATCCAACCTGTGTCTTCACTGGGCTA
>CALNBW010000094.1 GCA_937874815.1 uncultured Bacillota bacterium
TGCACCCTGTAATTTGCTGATGGGTATTACCAAAGCCGGGTCGTGGGCACAATGGGCATAGAACTGGTCCAGGTCAGCATCCAAGGAAAACACTTGCCGCAGCTGCCCTATCACCTCGGGCGCATCTAAAGCGTTTCCGCCCTGGATAGTAACACACCACTGGTCCGACTGGCTCTTATGGGGTTCAATTTCCACATAACGCGCCTGTCCGCGCACCGTGAATACGCGCCCTATTCTCTCGTCGTGGCAATTAAAGAAAGCCCTTTGTGATGACTGGGCGATGCGCGAGAGGTAAGCCTGCCAATTAGTCAATTTGGGTACGCTAAGGGTAAATTGATGCAAAGAAACTCCACCTTTCCGGGGAACTAACCAGCAAATTGCTGGTCATTCCTCCTTCCTAATCGCTAACCGTTCTACTATACCTTTATACTCGCTGAGCGCTTGCCGCCCGGCGTCGCTAATAGTGTAAAGCCCATAATCAACCCGCGTAAACCAGCCATAATGATTACGGTACAGGATATCACCCGCTTTGGGGCTAGCTCCTAAAGCTCGCAAGGCCTTAGGTGCGAGAGGTTCCTCTGCCTGGTCCAAATGCTTGGCGATGATTAGAGCCGACTCGCGGTAAGCTGTCATCAACTTGCGGTGGTTGCTGCCACCCTGATTATATGCCCGCGACCGACCAGCTAACTCTGTGACCAGGTGTTGACGCCGTTTGGTTTGACGTCGGCGCCGGTAAGGCTGCGGGTCAAAAATGACTTCCACTAGAGGCGGGTTGGCTCTGAAAGAAACCAGCATCAAACCTAGCTCCAGCTGGCGCAGCAGGCGCTGGTAGCCGGGCCAACGTTGCCGCCACTCGCGGCTCGAGGGGCGTGGCAAGGCTACATAGACCAGATCTGACAGTCGCTGCCTGTCGGTTGCCTGCACCAGGAGCGTAGCATTGAAACCAAGTTTTAGCTCCACCACCAGCAGCTGCTCCCCCAACTTGGCCACCACATCGCAACCGTCTACCTCGGCTTGCACGTCATAGCCCTGGGACAAAAGGAAATCGCGTACTGGTGGATAAAGATCTGTCTCGGTAAGTTTCTGCTGTTTCATACTTGCCTCCCTGTCAGTTGTCTTTAGCCTACACTTCGCCTTTGTGCCCTGTTTTTCCTTTCGCGTGCCATAGCAGGGATAGGTCTCTCGGGTGCAGAATTATTACGGTGAATACATATCTGGAGGCGATAGAGTGTTACCATTTAAGCGGGACCCGGTAATAGAAGATTACCATGGCACCAAGGTTGCCGATCCTTTTCGCTGGCTGGAAGACCCGAACTCCGAGGATACCATAGCCTTTATCGAGGCAGCAAACAAGGTGAGCGAAGGCTATCTTAATGGCCTGGAACAGCGCGCTGCTATCAGAAAGCGGTTAACTGAGCTTTACGATTACCCTAAGCAAGGATTGCCGACGCGGGTCGATGAC
>CALNBW010000095.1 GCA_937874815.1 uncultured Bacillota bacterium
CGGTAATGATGACCGCGCGGGTGCGGCGGCCATAGGTGGCATCAATTAACATCCCTCTATCTCTAGCCTCTTGCACAACACGTTTAATTGGTGCTGACTCCGGGCTAACCATAGCGATCATGCGGTTAGCTGCCACGATATTACCAAAGCCGATATTAACGAACTTGACCTCCACGCGCCGACACCTCTATTCAATGTTCTGGGTCTGCTCCCGTATCTTCTCGAGCTCGCTTTTCATCTCCACCACTAGCTGGGCAATCTTAGCGTCATTAGCTTTAGAGCCAATGGTGTTAATTTCTCGGTTCATCTCCTGCACTAAGAAATCTAGCTGCCGCCCAATCGCTTCCTCCCGCCCTAATAGGGCTTCAAACTGGGCGAAATGGCTACGTAACCGCACAATCTCTTCTGTAATACAGGCCCGATCGGCTAACAAGGCCACTTCCTGTGCCAGGCGGGCTTCATCGAGTACGCCTTCCGGCAACATATCCTGTAAGCGCAGCGTTAGTTTCTGCCTATATTCAGTAACTACTTCTGGACTGCGGTCAGCAACAGCTGCCAGCAGCTCTACTAATGTAACCAAACGTTCCTGCATGTCACTAACTAAGCGCAAACCTTCCTGCTCTCGCATCTCAGTGAGCCTAGCCAAGGCGGCCTGAGTTACTTCCACGAAGGGAACCTGCAACAGTTCCGGATCTAGCACCGGTTCATCCAGCCTCACTACTTGCGGTAGTTCTAGGAGATCGCGCGGAGTGAGCTGCCCCTGTAGCCCTACCTCTGCTTGCAAAACCTGCACTTGGGCCAAATAGGCCTTTGCAAGGGCTAAATTAACCGTAACTGTCGGAGCCTGCTCCAAAGAGGGAGTGAAGCGAACGAAAACATCGACCCGTCCTCGGGCCAGCGCCTGCCGGATAACGCTGCGCATACTTTCTTCTAAGGAGTTGAATTCCTTAGGGGCACGGATAGCAATATCCAAATAGCGATGATTTACTGTTTTCATCTCGACAACGATGGTGCCGACCCCCGTTGTCACCTCACCCCGCCCAAAACCAGTCATACTTAAAGCCATGAGCCTTGTTCCTCCTCTATATTGTACTAAACCCTGCTCGGCAGAACAATGCCCGGCCCGGCAGGGTGCCTGAATTACAAAAAAGGACGCCATCGCGCCCTTCATATTTTCTGCTTCACTAGCCCCTATTCCTGCTTGCGCCCATTCATAGATGCTTATCTGCGGCGTAAGAGTCGCCGCAGGCCAATTACTAGTGTGGGCAGGCCAGAGGCAGTAAGCACTACTAACCACTGGTGGTGATCTAAAGCCACAGTGTCAAACAGTAGGCGTAAGCTGGGCACATAGAGCACGATTAGAAACAGAACGCTAGAAAAAAGCACGGAGGCAATTAAGTAAGGGTTACTAAAGAAACCCTTTTCCATTATACCCATAGTTTCTGAGCGACAATCAAAAACATGAAACAGCTGACAAAAGACTAGTGTAGCAAAGGCCATAGTGCGCGCCAAACGCAAATCGCCGGTTCGTAGCATGCTGCTGGCGAACACCAGGGTGGTGGTAATGCCAATGAGGCACCCCCGGGTAAGAATACGCCTAGCCAGGCCCCGGGCAAAGATGCTTTCTTGCTTGGGGCGAGGCTGACGCTCCATGAGATTCGCATCGGCCGGTTCCACACCCAAGGCCATAGCCGGCAAACCATCGGTGACTAGGTTAACCCATAATATCTGCAGAGGTTTCAGGGGCAAAGGCAGGCGTAGCAACATGGTTAAGAAGACAGTCAGCAGCTCACCCACGTTGCAAGATAGCAGATAGCGGATGAACTTACGAATGTTATCATAGATACCTCTACCCTCGCGAATGGCCGCCACGATAGTGGCGAAATTATCATCCCGCAGGATTAGGGCGGCTGCTTCTTTGGCCACATCAGTGCCCGTTTGCCCCATGGCTACCCCAATATCGGCTTCCATTAGCGCCGGGGCATCGTTAATGCCATCACCCGTCATAGCCACTACCTGGCCCGCCTGCTTCAAAGAGCGAACGATTTTAAGCTTATGGTGGGGTGAAACACGGGCAAAAATACTGCCTTGCCGCATGACGTTCTCCAGTTCAGCCCCCGCCAGCTGGTCCAAATCGGCCCCCGCATAGACGCGGTCATCCACCCCAACCAGCCCTAACTCCACGCCAATAGCCTTAGCTGTACGGGCATGATCGCCCGTAATCATCACAGCGCGGATACCCGCCTGGCGGCAAACCTTCAGTGCTTCCTTGGCCTCGGGGCGCGGGGGGTCAATTAACCCCAACAGGCCCACAAAGATTAGCTGCGTTTCCAGAGTCTCCAGCTCACTGGATACATAGTCCAGGCGGCGGTAGGCTGTGGCCAGCACTCGTAAAGCAGCATCTCCCATCTCTGCTAAAGCAGCGTGCACCCGTTCCACCTGCTCGGGCGCCAGCCGCCTTACAGCACTGCCATCCAAGTAATGCGTGCAAAGCGATAGCAGCACGTCGGGTGCTCCCTTGCTATACAGCCACCTATTCCCCCGGGGGTCGCTCACCAGAATACTCATCCGCTTGCGCTCTGAGTCGAACGGTATTTCATCTATTATCTGGTTGTTAAGTAACAGCTGCTCCCTGGCCAGCCCAACTTTGGTCGCTACAGTAAGCAGCGCGGCTTCAGTGGGGTCTCCTTTAGCCACATAGCTAATGCGCTTTTTCTTGTTAAAACGCCGCGCTGTTTCCGTCTGCAGGACAACATCTGAGTTATTACAGAGGGCAGAGATAGTAAGCAAAAGAGCTAAGTCGGGGGCCTGCTCCAGCGGCAACAGGCGTCCTGCCCGGCGCAGCTCACCCTCGGGAGCATAGCCATCGCCACTCACTTCCACAGGGCCACTAGCCAACCAGATGCGGCGCACCGTCATTTCATTCTTGGTGAGCGTGCCTGTCTTGTCGGAACAGATAACGCTAGCACAACCCAGAGTCTCGACGGCTGGCAGCTTGCGCACGATAGCTTGCGCCTTGATCATGCGTTGCACGCC
>CALNBW010000096.1 GCA_937874815.1 uncultured Bacillota bacterium
CCCGCTTGAGATCGTCTTCAGATATTTCGCTGCCCTTCTCTAGTTCTTTGAGCAGATCGTTGGCCTCACGACGAATGTTACGGATGGCTACCTTACAGTCTTCACCCTTCTTGCGCACCGTTTTTACCAGCTCCAAGCGACGTTCCTCGGTCATCTGAGGAATGGGCAAGCGGATAACAGTGCCATCGGAAATGGGCGTCAGCCCTAAATCGGACTTCAGTATGGCCTTTTCCATGTCTTTTACAGTACCTTTATCCCAGGGTTGAATAACTAGGGTACGGGCTTCGGGCACGCTGACCGATGCCATCTGGGCAATCGGTGTAGGCACTCCGTAATACTCAACTAGGACCTTGTCGAGTAAGGCTGGTGTCGCTCTGCCGGCACGTAAAGTGGCTAAGTCCTTCTGCAAGGCCGTTATACTTTTTTCCATCTTGTCAGTAGCGTCTTTAAGTAAATCTTGCATCATTTTTAGCATTCACCTCCAACATATGTTCCGATATCTTCGCCCAGTAAGGCGCGGCGGATGTTGCCATGGGTAGCCAGGCCAAAGACAATCAAAGGAATCCCGTTGTCCATGCACAAGGAGGTAGCAGTAGCGTCCATAACCTTTAGTCCGCGCTGCAATACCTCTAAATAGGACAGGCGCTTGAACATCTTAGCGTCGGGTACCTGCTTAGGGTCGGCGTCATAAACACCGTTAACAGTCCCTTTAGCTAACAGGATGACATCAGCGTCAATCTCAGCAGCCCTGAGGGCAGCCGTTGTATCGGTAGTAAAATAGGGGTTGCCCGTGCCGGCCGCGAAAATCACTACCCGCCCTTGGTCGAGGTGATTTGTTGCCTTGCGGCGAATATAGGGCTCTGCTACCTCTCGCATCTCGATGGCAGTTTGCACGCGAGTAGGAATCCCCAGCTTCTCCAGGGCATCCTGAAGCGCCAAGGCATTGAGCACAGTGGCCAGCATCCCCATATAGTCGGCCGTTGTACGGTCGATACCACTGGCACTGCCGGCAACTCCCCGCCAGATGTTGCCTCCTCCGACAACGACGGCTACTTGTACCCCCATGTCAACTACTTCTTGCACCTGCTTAGCGATGTCTTGCACCACCTGCCCGTTGATGCCAAAGCCCTGCTCTCCAGCGAGGGCCTCTCCGCTAAGCTTCAATACAATACGTCTATACTTCGGCTTATCCATAGCAATACCTCCGTCATACTATTTCGCCCGCACCAAGCATAATTCCTGTCTGCCACCCGTCACAAAAGATGCCGGTTTCGCAAAAAAAGGAACACCTAAGTGCTCCTTTCTTCAGCATAAGATTATTTTTGTAAGGCAGCTACTTCGGCAGCAATATCATGCACGCGCTTTTCTAAGCCTTCACCCAGCACGAAGCGCTCGAAGCGACGCACATTAATGTGCTCACCGATGGAAGCTACTTTGCTAGTAATCAAAGCGCCGACGGTCACATCGTTATCGCGCACGAAGGGTTGGTTGAGTAGACAGACCTCAGCGAAAAACTTCTCAATACGGCCTTCTACCATTTTGTCAACAATCTTCTCTGGCTTGCCTTCGTTGAGAGCTTGCGCCCGCAAAATTTCTCTCTCTTTTTCCACGATATCAGCCGGAATTTCTTCCGGCGTAATGTAAGTCGGGTTTTGCGCCGCGATATGCATTGCTAAATCACGCACGAGCTCTTTGAACTCGCTAGTTTTTGCTACGAAGTCGGTCTCACAGTTGACTTCAATTAGTACGCCAATTTTGCCTCCCGCATGAATGTAAGCGTCCACCAAACCTTCGGAAGCAATACGGCCAGCCTTCTTAGCAGCTGCTGCCAGACCCTTCTCACGCAAAAGCTCAATAGCTGCGTCAATGTTACCGTTCTTCTCAACTAGGGCTCGTTTGCAATCCATCATGCCAGCACCGGTGCGTTCCCGTAATTCCTTAACTAAAGCGGCAGTGATTTCAGCCATGCCTTTCCCTCCTCATACTCGTTAATGGAAAAAAAAGGGCAAGCATGCAAGGGTAGTTACCCTTTCACCCTTACCCTTCTATACTGCAATTACTCAGCCAGCTGCTCTCCTTGGTTGGCCTCAATTACCGCATCTGCGATCGTGGCACTGAGCAGTCGTACTGCCCGGATAGCATCATCATTACCTGGAATAACCACATCGATCTCATCAGGATCACAGTTGGTGTCGACGATAGCTACGATTGGGATACCCAATTTGTGCGCTTCAGCGACTGCAATGCGCTCCTTGCGGGGGTCAATGATAAACAGAGCGCCCGGGAGTTCATGCATGTCTTTAATGCCACCGAGGAATTTTTCTAGCTTCTCCAGTTCGTGGCGAAGGGCGATAACTTCCTTCTTCGGCAGAACCTCGAACATGCCTTCTTCTTCCATACGGTTTAACTCGTGTAAGCGGGCAATACGGCGCTCAATGGTCTGAAAGTTAGTCAGAGTACCACCGAGCCAACGCTGGTTGACATAATACATACCGCAACGTTCAGCTTCCTCTTGCACTGCTTCTTGAGCTTGTTTCTTGGTGCCTACAAAAAGAATGGAATTCCCGGAAGCAACTAGGTCTTTCACGAAATTATAGGCTTCATCAATTTTGCGCACCGTCTTCTGCAAGTCGATAATGTAAATGCCGTTGCGCTCGGTGAAGATGTAAGGCGCCATCTTAGGGTTCCAACGCCTCGTTTGATGACCAAAATGGACACCAGCCTCTAATAGTTGTTTCATAGAAACAATTGCCATGGCTGTGTCACCTCCTCTCCCTGGTTGTTAGCCTCCGCTCTTTTCATCCCGCAAGAGAGCCTACTGCCAGCAGCAGGCACCGCCCCTGCGATCCCAGAGCGTGTGTGTTAAGCACTATGTGGTAGTATAGCATAAGCAACTGGGGGCTACAAGACTTAGCAATTGCTCCACTAAATTCTTACCCGAATTATTCCCCAGCCACTGGGGCGTTAATGCACGGAGCATTCTATTTGCTGCTTGGCCAGAGGCTGAGTATCAAGCGGACCTCATCTAGTTTGAGCTCAGTTTTCTGTGCGATCTCCACCGGAGTTAGTCCCTGCTGCTGCCAATGTAGCACCAATTGCTGTTTTTCACCAAGCCTGACCGGAGAATGGTCTGCAGTGCCGCCGTCCCGCCCGGCTGCCTGGGCTGCAGGGTTAGGGTTTTCCCTCACCTCAACGCTTGGCCCGGGCGCATCTTGCTCTGCTTTTAGGGTTAACGACACTTGTAAT
>CALNBW010000097.1 GCA_937874815.1 uncultured Bacillota bacterium
AATCAACAGGATGGTCTGGTTCAACAGTGTCCGTAAACTCTACGAAGTACTGGAAATCTGTCTGAATTTCAGGAGGATAGTTGAGCCCCTCTGGTAATTCCGCTATTGGCCTAAGCATTTTGAATTCCTCGGGCTGCACAAAACTCAACCCATAGGCACCGGCGCGCAGCAGAGTATGCCCTACTACCTGCAAGGGCTCCGTAAGTAGAGGACCAAGAATATTATCACGCCAGTAATAATCAGAGCCACCGCTGTTCCCGCGGATATCGATGATTAAGTAAGGATAAGAACTAATATCTTGCAAGAACTGCAGGATCCTAGGTTGATCGACCTCGATATTATCATGCAAAAAATTGGTAATCCGCAAATAGGCAATCTTGTCAGGCTTAATAACCTCGGTTTTCAACCCACTGGGGTACTTCCAGACCGACAATCCTTGCTCCATAGCTTGTTCGCCAAATTGCTTGGCCCAGACGGCATAGCGTTCTCGCACCAATGGTTGCTGCAGTACAGCTAACCAGTTAGCAAAGGAAGAGGATGAATCCAAGTGTTCCTCATAAAGGACCTCGAAATATTTGTACATAGGCGGGGTAATAACCCCCGTATGCCCCTGCCTCAACTCGGCCACAATGGCACTTAGCCTTTTCGCAAATTGCAGGTCAGTGCGGGTGCGCTGCAGTCGCTTGGCATATGCATCTTGCCGCGCCAGCCAGTCGAACCCGTTCTTACGCTCCATAACGCCGAAATATGGGTAATTCTCTTCCATCATGCCGACCAGAGCCTGCCAATCCTCTAATTTCTCTTCTGCTGTTAGTTGCCCACTGGGCGTACAAGCTACCGTTCCTAGCAGTAAGCTCACGCAAACTAGGATGAGCAGAATCTTATGTAAACAGTGTTGTGCCCGTGCACTTAGTGAAATAGCAGAACGAACTGGTTGGCATGCCATTTCATCCCCTCCCCTCTCTATACAATTCGTATCAACATAGGCAATTTCCTTTTTTTCTACAACAAACACCTAACCTGTTCGCAAGCGGGCGCAGTAGAAAACAAAAAGGGGCTGTCGCAAAATACAATTTGCGATAACCCCTAAAGGTACTCTGATGTCAACTGTGGAATGCTGCTATGTGCTATCGCGACATCTTAAGATGTCGCTGCCGCACGTA